>CAYOHG010000052.1:0-6889 GCA_964403685.1 uncultured Planctomycetales bacterium | reverse complement strand
CAGCCGCCCCCGGCTGTGTCTTACTCCGCGCGCATGGAGCACAGCCGCCCCCGGCTGTGTCCCCTGCCGTGCAAATCGGCCGGTTCGGAAACCCGAACGGGTATTTCTTCCAACCGACCGCGAGTGAGGAATCCGCTGGCGCCGTTTTGCCGCCCGATCTACGGTGCGAGATTGCTGTTGGGAACCCGGCGGGTCACGTTGCGAAGCAGGAGGTAGTTCGCGCCGCGGTGAGCGGTAATCTCGCCGCTGACGACGAACTCTGTCACACCAAGCTCGCTGTCGCGCTCCATCAGCTCCAGCAGGCTGTTGGGGAGCAAGCGGATGGAGTCGGGATAGCCGGCTTCCTTGGAAAGGAACTCGAATTCGGCTCCACCGCCGCTCTGCACCAGGCGGCCGGTGCGCGCCCAGAGCATCGTTCCTTCCAGCAGCGGTGCCTGGGTCGAGACACTCCCCGCCGCGCGACCGGCCGCCTGCGGCGCGATCGGCTCGATGGCGCGCGGCGAATCCTGCTCGCGCAACAGCTCCTCCAGAATGCGAATCTGCTCGGGCCGGCGCAGGCCGCTGGGCGCGCTGGCGCTCGGCGCGGCCGGCTGCGTCGCGACCGGCTGCGATTCCGGCGGTTCGCCGGACTGCCAGGCCGAGTTCGCCAGTACAAACATGAGTGCAGCCGCCAGGCGCGCGATCATGGCACACTCCCCATCAGGGCGCCGGCGGACGCGGTCGCCAACCCGGTTCCGCGCACCCGCACCCCGGACGACTCCTGACCCCGCCAAAATAACCGATAAGCACTTACGGGTGGAGTCACGGGCCGGCGGAGCCCGTGTTTCTTCACCGAACGCACGACCGAGGAGCGCGAATGCGGCGGATCGCCATTTTTGGTGCCGGCGGACTGGGCCAGTTCGTGCTCGACGTGGTGTTGCAATCCGGGGCGGACCGGGTGGTCGCATTCCTGGACAATGATCCGGCCAAGATCGGAACGCGCGTCGACGGGCTGGAAGTGATCGCCGGCGTCGATTGCGGCGGCGCCCGCGTCCGTCTGGGCATCGAAGCCGTGATCGTCGCGGTCGGCGATTGTCGTCCCCGCGTGGAGATCGCGAACCGACTCGAGGCGGACGGACTGACGCTGGCGTCCGCGATCCACCCGCTGGCCAGCATCGCCGGTTCGGCGCGGCTCGGTCGACACCTGGTCATCGGCCCGCGCGCCTTGGTTTGCGTGCACGCCACGATCGGCGATCACTCGATTCTCTCCGCCGGCAGCATCGTCGAGCACGACAACGTGGTGGGTACGGGGGTTTTCATTCATCCGGCGGCGCGGCTGGCGGGAGGCGTGACGGTCGAGGATCTCGCGGTCGTCGGGGTCGGGGCCTGCGTGATTCCCGGGCGCCGGGTGGGCACGGCGGCGCGCGTCGAACCCGGCGCGGTCGTGGTGCGCGACGTGCCGGCCGGCGAGTCGGTCGCGGGCGTGCCGGCCCACCGCCTCGGCCGCGAGTCGGGACGATTCATTCCCCATTTCGCCGAGCGCGCCGCCCGGGTGCGCGGCGCGGGCTGATCAGGCCGACTGCCGCCGAACGGTCATGTCGAAATCCCGCACCATCGCGGCGTAGAGCTGGCGCGTCAGCAGAGCGTGCAGGCCGCAGACCACGAGCGTTGAGAACAGCCGGGCCACGCGGGCGGCGTTCAGCTCGTCGAGCGCGGGCGCTGCGAGCGTGTTCGCGAACGCGCTGGCATGATGCGCGACCAGTTGCAGCGCGTGCAGCGGCGAGAGCGGCAGCAGCAATGCGGCAACGAAGCCGCCGGCGCGCGAGAGCGTCTCACCGCAGCCGAACAGCAACCCGGCCAGTCCCAGCACCACGACAGTGCTGTACATCGAGGCCTGCACGGTCTTGCGGGCGTGCAGCGAGAAATGCAGGCCGACCATTGCGGCAATCGCGGCCAGCGCGACCATGATCAGCGGCGCGAGCAGCACCGATTCCAGCGTGGTCACGCGCAGCTCCGCCGGCCGGAACAGGTCGGCAGCCGCGAACAGCAGGGTCGTGCTGGTCGGCACGGCGATCAGCGGGAGCGCAAAACTTACCAGCCCGCGGAGCATGCCCTTGACGATGTACTGGCTGGTGAGCGGCGTCGTCAGCAGCAGGTCCATCGTGGCGGATTCTTTTTCGCGCGTCAGCGTGCTGGCGGCGGTGTTGGTCACCACGAGCAGGATCAGCGTGAACTCGATCCACAATAGCGCGACCAGCCAGGCCCGCACGTTGGCGGGTGATCCAGGCGACAGTCCTGCGCCCCAGGCCTGCTCGTGCGCGATCAACAGAATCAGGCCCGCCGCCGCGCCGGCTCCGATGCCGAACCAGCGCAGAATCGAACGTCCGCCGGCGGAGGCGCGCGTGTTCGCCTCGCGCCACGCAATCGGGTTGTTCCAGACGTGCCGCGGATGCCGGCGGCGCTCACCCGGCGCTGCGCGAAAGACCTCGCGGACGCGCGTCGCGAGCGTACGCTCGCCCTCTTTGGAGCCGCGCCGCACGAACAGCAGGCTGACGCCCACCAGCACCAGGCTGAGCAGTGTGGTCAACATCATGTACGCCGCCGTGGGGTGCGCCAGCAGCCAGCGCGGCAGCGCGCTGAAACGGCCGAGTTCCGCGGCGCTGGGGGCGGGCGTCTGGCCGGTCACGACGAACAGCGCCAAGAATGGATGCAGCGGTGCCAGCCAGCTCATTCGCTTGCCGCTCAGCACGCCGAAGGTGGTCGTGCTCAGCGGCGCCTCGGCGAGCTGCCCCCAGCTCGTCAGGCCAAGCGCCCAGACGCCGAGCAGGTACAGCGCGACCCCTACGAAGAACGTCAGAATCGTCCGCCGCGTGCCGACCCGCGCGACCCCGATCGTGATCGCCAGTGCGCCGGTGACCAGGCCGGTGGTCGCCGCCAAACCGACGCTCTGGAACACCTCCGCACCGGTCACTCCGCCGAAGATCATCGTGATGCAGAAGATCGGCACGCCCGAAAGCAGCAGCGCCCAGACAAAAAACAGCCGGCTCCCCAGCATGCCCAGCACGATCTGCGCGTCGGACAGCGGCGTCGTCAGCAGAATGTGAAACGTGTTGGCGTCCTTCTCCTGGGTAATCGCGCCCGCCGCGAATACCGGCGCGATCAGGCTGGCCAGCACAAGCTGCACCACGCTGACCAGCATGAACGTTCCGCTGGACTGCTTGGCCAGGTTGGCCAGCGATGTGCCCTGCGCGTTCAGCAGGCTCATGTCGGCGATGAAGATTACGCCGAAAAGCGCCGCCAGGTAGGCGACCCGGGCCCACAGGTGGCGCGTTCGCTTGCTGGCGGCACAGACCACCCGCAACAGGATCGGGTTGGCCGGCGCCAGCCGCCAGAACCACAAGCCCAGGTCTTGAAAGACGTTCATCGGCCACACGCCCCGCTGAGCGGTCCTGCCCGGCGAATATCGTGAAGGGCATTCTACTGGTCCGGAGCGATTCCGCGCCGGCGATCCGCGTCGTGGCGGTTTCGCGCGGCTGAACTCGGCCGCGACCGTTTCGCGCGGGTGAACCGAACGGCGACCGTTGCGTGCTGATGAGCTGCGCCGCGACCAGCAGGGCGCGGAGCTTCAGCCGGGCATGAATCCGAGGCGCTGCGGCCTGCGTATGAGCAGTGCAGGCCGCGACGACCGCCCGGCGGGCCGCTTGTCGCCGAGCCAATCGCACCGCTGAGTCATGGGATGGGCGCCCGCACCCGCCGTCTATCGGCCGGGCCGGATGACGCCGGCATCCCGAACCACCGCCGCGGCGCGCTGGCGCGCTGGCGCGCGTCGGCGCGGGCTACTTTCCACACAAGGAGTATGGGCATGCGACGGAATCGAATGATCCGGAATCTGTTGATGGGGGCGGCGAGCCTCGCCGCAATCGGCGGCGGCGCCTGGGCGTCGAATCATAGCGACGCGCCGCTCACCAAGCAGGATCCGCAGACCAACCTGACGGACGTGTATGCCTTCATCGGCACGCGCTATGACAACCCAGCCATGAACACGCTGAACGTGATCGTCAGCTTCCGGCCGTTCAGCGAGGCCGGCGACGGTGCGATGTGGGACCGCTTTGCCGACGATGCACGCTACAGCCTGCACGTCACCAACCCGGTCACCGGCGAGACCATGCTGCGCTACGACTTCCAGTTCTCGGCGGTTGACCAGGGCTACAAGAACGTGAACACCGTCATCTCGTACGGCCTGGGCACGGAGGTCGGGCCGATCGTTACGGTCGGCGACGGGCGGCAGAACTACACGCAGACCTACAGCGTCACGCGCAACGCGGGCAACAAGCGCGAGACGATCGGCAGCGGCCTGCTCGTCCCGCCGCCGAACGTCGGCGCAAACACCACGCCCGCGTACAACGACGCCAACGGGGCGGCCGTTTCGGGCGCGACCACGTTTGCCGAGCTGGATTCGTATACGCAGCAGACGGTCTACTCGCTGCCCAGCGGCGAGGCCGTGTTCGCCGGCCTGCGCGACGACAGCTTCTTTTTCGACGCGCCCGGCGTGTTCGACCTGCTCAACGTGCGGATTCTCGATAACAACGGCACGCTGGCCGACGGGCTCGGGCAGGACGGCAACGGCGTGGATGGCTTCAAGGGCTACAACGTCCTGACCTACGCCATCCAGATTCCGCTCGACTACCTCAATCAGCTCCAGATTCCGGCGCAGTACGACACGTTCTTTTTTGGTCAGCAGACCGGCGTCGGCGTGTACGCCTCCGTCAGCCGGCCGCGCACGCGCATCCTCAACCGCGACGGCACGCGCGTAAACCGCGGACCGTGGGTGCAGGTCAGCCGCCTGGGCAACCCGCTGTTCAACGAAGGACTGGTGGCGCACCAGGACAAGGATCGCTTCAATCAGTCCTCGCCGGCTGACGGCGATGCCGATTTCGCCACGTACGCGGAGAATCCCGAACTCGCGACGCTGATCAACTTCGTCTACGGAACTAGCTTCGTGACCAGCGGGCGGACCGACCTGCGGGCGATCTTCATCCCCGACGTGCTGCGCGTCGTCACCACCACCGGCCCCGTACCGCTGGCCGGACAGCTTGGCTTCCACCGGCTGGGCTTTATCGGCGGCGACGTGACCAGCGGCGTGTCGAGCGGCTGGCCCAACGGGCGACGGCTGGGCGACGACGTAGTCGACGTGGCGCTGACGGCGATTGCCAGCGGTCCGAGCTACGGCTCGATCACCCTCGTGGGCGACAACGTGGACGCCAACGATCTGTCGTATCACCAGGTTTTCCCCTACATCGCGACGCCCCAGTCGGGCACCAACAACCGCAAGGATCCGGTGATGCCGTAGGCCGGCGCGCGGGCGGCTGAGCAGCGTGGAGGGCTGGCCGGCCGGGTGTCGGCGAACTCGGCGGAGTACGAGCAGCACGCCTGCTCTGTGGTGAGCCGAACCGTCGGCCGACCGAATGCAGCGGGGTGGCGGGACTGGCACAGCGGTCTCGCCGCCCGGCTGGCTTCGTGCCGGCGGTACGAATTCGACCGTTCTTTCGCGACCGGCGGGGCCGGTGAGTGCCATTCGGAGGGGTTCGATGATGTCACGATGGTCGTGGAGCCTGCAACTGCTGTTGATCGCGCTGGCCGGTCCAGCATCGGCACATGAGTTCTACCTTGAGCTCGACTCGCACCAGCCGCGCGCGGGAGGCGCGTTGCGCGTCGGGCTGCGCGAAGGCGAACGCTTTGCCGGTCGGCCCTATCCGCGCGACGCGCAGAAGATCGAACGGTTCTGTATCGTCGGTCCGGCCGGCGAGTCGCCGGTGGTGGGATCCGATGGAAAGTTGCTGAGCTTCGCGCGCGTCTCCTCGCCCGGCGTCTATGTTTTGGGCTATGTCAGCAAGCCGCACGTGACGCGAATGGAGGCTGATGCGTTCGAGCGATACCTGCGCGAAGAGGGGCTGGATGACGCCGCCCGCCAGCGCGCTGCCGCCGGCGAGTCGTCTCACCCGGCGCGCGATGCCTATCAGCGCTGCGCCAAGGCGTTGCTCTGCACAGCGGACGCCGCCGATCAGACCGGGTTTGATCGCACGCTGGGGCACCCGTTGGAGATCACGCCGGCACAGAATCCGTTTCAATTGAACGCGGGCGCCGAGCTTGCGGTGCGGGTAACTTTCCGCGGGCAGCCGCTGCCCGGCGCTACCGTGGTTTTCGTGCAGCAGGCGGCGCCCCGCGAGTTGATTCGGGTGGTGACCGATGATGCAGGCCGCGCCGCCGCCAGGCTGGTGACTCCCGGCCGGTGGATGGTCACGACGGTGTCGATGCAACGATCCGCGCCGGGCGATTCCGCCGACTGGGACAGCTTCTGGGCCTCGCTGACGTTTGAGACGCCGGGTGGGGCGAAACCCGAATGAGCGGTGCTGCGCGACACGGTTCCCATTCTTGATGCGACTGAATCACGACCGCGGCGCGTCCGCGCTTACTGCACAATGCCCTTTGTCAATCGCATGAAGGCCGTTTCCAGGTTGACCTCCTCCTGCTTGATTTCCTGGATGCGCAGGTTGCGATCGAGCAGGGCGCGGGCGACGAAACTGAAGTCCTTCGTGTCGCTGTCAAGCGTCAGCACGATCATGCCGTCGCGCAGTGTGGCGCTGCGGACTCCCGGCAGATCGGTGAGGGCCTGGCGGGCGAGTTCCTTGTCGTCCGGCGTCACGACGTGCAGCACGGTGCCGACGCGCGCCCGCCGAAGGGCCTCGGCCACCGAGCCCTGATAGACCAGCTCGCCGCGTTCGAGGATGCCGATGCTGGTGCACAGGTCGGCCAGCTCAGGCAGGATGTGCGAGCTGATCAGGATGGTCTTGCCCATGCGGTGCAGCTCCTTGAGCAGGGCGCGGATTTCGATCCGCGCCCGCGGATCGAG
>CAYOHG010000051.1:0-11128 GCA_964403685.1 uncultured Planctomycetales bacterium | reverse complement strand
GGATGGTCCCCGTTCGGGCGAGCCGTTCGAGTGCATCACCTCCTTTGATGAGCATTCCGCGCCGCGCGGCTCGGCCGAGCGTCACCGCCAGCGCCAGCGGCGTTGCCAGCCCCAGGGCGCACGGACAGGCGACGATCAGCAGCGCGACGGCGTTGTCGACGGCGGCAGCGCTTCCGACGGGCCACCAGCCGAGCAGCGTCGCGGCGGCGGCCAGGACGACAAACAACACGAATCCGCCGGCGATACGGTCAGCCGCCTGCACGATAGGGGCTTTTCGCGCAGCGGACTGCTCGACGAGCTGCATCAACCGGCCGAGGCGGGTGGCGGCGCCGGTGGCGCGGACGCGCACCCGCAGGGCGGCGCTGAGGTTGACGACGCCGGCGGCGACCGCATCACCGGCGCGGACCCGCTGCGGTCGCGACTCGCCGGTCAGCAGAGAGAGGTCGGCGTCGGATTCACCGGCACAGATTTCGCCGTCGGCGGGAATGGACTCGCCGGCGCGCACCTCGACCTCATCGTTCGGTACGAGCGTCTCCAGCGCCACTTCGCGCAGGCCGTCGGCTTCGACGCGGCGGGCCAAGGTGGGGGTCAGCGAGAAAAGCAGTTCCACGGCATCCGCGGCGCGGCGCTGCTGCATCCGCTGGATCCAGCGGCCCACCAGCAACAGGAACACCAGCACGGCCAGGGAGTCGAAGTAGATCTCGCCGCGCTCGAGCACCGTGTTCACCACGCCGGCGATGCCGCCCGCTCCCAGCCCCAGCGCGATTGGCAGGTCGAGATGCGCGCGGCGGGCTCGCAGGGACGCCCAGGCCCCGCGGAAGAAGACCAGCCCCGGTCCGGCGAGCGTCGCCACGCCCAGCAGCATGCTCAGCCAGCGGAACAGCCGCGAGTACTCCGCTTCCATGTGGCTGAACGAGCCGCTGTAAAGCGCGAACGCCAGCATCATCACGTTGCCGGCCGCGGCCCCCGCCAGCCCGATGCGCCAGAGATAGGCGCGATCCTCCTTGCGGCGAATCTGCCGCGCGGAGACGCCGCGGGCCGGGTGCGGCGGGTAGCCCAGGTTATCCAGCGCGCTGGCCACCCTCGAAAGTGCGATCCGCCGCGAATCCCAGATGACGCGCACCAGGCTGCGGCGCAGGTCGAGCCGCGCTTCGATTACGCCAGGCGCCAGCCGCGGCAGCCGCTCGACCAGCCACATGCAGGCGAAGCAGTGCACGCCTTCAAGGTACAGCTCGATCGAGCGCAGGTGCTCATCGAGCGGGCGGACGTAGAGCTGAGCGAAAGTCGGGTCATCGAATTCGGCGTAGCGCCGCCCGGTCGGCCGAGCGGGCGCCGCGCTCCACGAGTCCTCGGCGCGGATTCGGTAAAACGCTTCCAGCCCGCTGCCGTGAATGATCTCGAAGACCGTCCGACAGCCCTGGCAACAGAACGACGGGCGGCCGGCCGGCTGGATCAGGCCCGCCGGCACCGGCGCCGAGCAGTGCGTGCACAGCACGGTTTCGCCCGCGGCCGTCGAACTCGCAACGGCAGCATCCGCGCCCGAACTCATGGCTGCGGATGACAACACGGCATGGAAGCGGCGTCCAGCGATTGCACGGCATTCGACTGCGCGACAGCCTCCGGCGAGCGCGCCGCGCGGATCTGTTCGTAGGCGCTGGCCGGGACGGCCAAACGACCGGCGACCGTCAGCAACCCCACCGCAAGGATTACAACCGCCGGCAGCAACGCCAGCCGTCCGCGCAGCAGCGCCGTAATTCCCTGCGTGCCGATGGCGATGAACAGCAGCACCGGCACCGTGCCGACCCAGAAAGTCGCCAGCACCGCCGCTCCAGCGAGCGGTCCTCCGGTGGCGGCGGCGGTGATCGCGAAAGCGTAGAGCCAGCCGCAGGGCAGCAGCGTGGACAGCGCGCCGAACAGGCCGGCGCGCGTGGCGGGCGGCAGGCCACGAGCGGCGGCCTGCCCGCGTTGCAGCAACCGCCCCAGCGCGCCGGGCGCTTGCAGTTCGGGGATTCGAACGCCGGCCCAGCGCAGCAGCGCGATGGCGCCGATCAGAACCATCACCGAGCCGGCCAGGATCGCCGCGGTACGCTGCACGCCCAGCAGTCCGCCGCTGAAATCGACCGCCGCTCCGATCGCGCCACAAGCTGCGCCCAACAGGCTGTAGGTGCTGAGCCGGCCAGCGTGGTAGGCCACGTGCACGAGCCAGTGAACGCGCGCCTGAAGCGGTCCGGCGCCGACGGCGAACGCGGCGAACGGCCCGCACATGCCGGCGCAGTGCAGGCTTCCGGCCAGGCTGGCGAGTAGTACGGCGCCAAGCAGCGTCAGCACGTCGGGCGGCTCCTAGCGGATCACTTCGATCCGCTGGCGGCAGGTCAGCAACCGGCCGTCACTGCGGATCGAGCAACGGAATTCCCACACGCCGGGGCGGTCGAGCGAAAGCTCACTGACGTACTCACCGGCGCCGTGCGGGTGCAGCGTCGCCAGGTAGCGCTCGCTGGCGCGGGCGTGATGAAAAAACAGGGCATCGACGGCGGCGTGCTCCACCGGCTGAGCGTCGCGATCGCGCAGCCGCAGGCGCAAGGACCGCTCGCCGCCGCGCGGCGCGTCCAGCGACAACTCGGCGGTCCAGCCGGCGCGAGCGACATCCGTGGCGCTGGACTCGTCCCACTGCAGCGCTTTGTTGTAGTAATCGGGTTCGACCGCGAAGCCCGGGTCGGAGAGCGCCACGGTCAGCGTAACCGCGGAGATGATCACCTGGACGAGCAGCAGCGCCACGACGAGGGCTGGCCAGATCCACACGCGGCGCGGCCGGGCGGCGGCCTCGATCGGTGCGTCAGACATCGCTGCGACCCTCCCGCCGCTTGAAGAGTGTTCAGGGTGCCGCGCCGCCCGTTGCGGGAATGGACGGTCCCAGCAGCCCCAGCGTGAGCTCGCGCGCCAACCCCTGGCTGTCGTGGACGCGCAGCAGGACGTCCTGTCGCCCGCCGGTGAAAACGCTGCTGGGTACGATCACCTGAAGGCCCTCGGTGTGCGCTTCGCGCGGGGCGAGCGTCAGTTCAGGCTCGCTCAGGATCAGCCGGGCGGACGCCCCGCTGGCGACAACCTCAAGTCGGTATGTCTCCGGCCGCTCGGTCCGGTTGGTGATCTTAACCCGGATCGCGTTGGAAACCTCGCCGGTATCCAGCACCGTGAATGGGGCACCGAGGTTGCGGATGACGGAAACGTCCACCCGCGACCGGCTGAGCAGCACGCCGGCGAAGATCACGAGCACAATCGCCAGGATCGCGGGGTAGAAGATCACGCGCGGGCGCAGCATGCGGCGCGGGGCGCCGGCGATGGACGCCTGCGAGCCGTAGCGGATCAGGCCGCGCGGCTTGCCGAGACGGTCCATCACCGCGTCGCAGGCGTCGATGCACTGAGCGCAGTTGACGCACTCCATCTGCAAGCCCTTGCGGATGTCGATGCCGGTCGGGCAGGTGGTCACGCACAGTCCGCAGTCGACGCAGTCGCCGCGCGGGGCGGCCCCCAACGCGGCCGGCTCGGCTGCGCTGCGCTGCACTGGCAGTGTTACCGGGGCAGCGGTTTCGGGCCGCGGGCCGCGGCCCTTGCCGCGCGGCTCACCCCGGCGGGGATCGTAGCTGACGATCAACGAGTGCCGGTCGAGCAGGACGGACTGGAAGCGGCCGTACGGGCAGGCCACGATGCAGGTCTGCTCGCGGAAGTAGGCGAAGTTGAACATCATCCCCGCGGTCACGCCGACCATCAGCAGGAACGAGCCCGGATGCTCGAACGGGGAGCGCTGCACCCACTGGATCAGGGCGTCGACGCCGACGAAATAGGCCAGGAACGTGTGCGCCAGGAACATCGAGACCAGCGCGTACGCGCCATACATCGCCGGCAAGCGCCAGCCGGTCACCTTGCGGGCGGGTCGGCCGCCGCGGCCAGCCGTTCCGGCGAACAGCCGCTCGATCGGGCGATAGACAAACTCCATGTAGACGGTCTGCGGACAGGCCCAGCCGCACCAGACGCGCCCGAACAGCGCGGTCAGCAGAAAGATGGTGACGAAAAGGCTGACGAAGAAGAGCGTGACCAGGACCGTGTCGGTCGGCAGAAAGGTGAAGCCAAAGAGCGTGAACTCGCGATTGGCGAAATCGAAGAGCAGCAGGGGTTTGCCGGCCACCTTGAAGTAGGGGATCAGTGTAAAAACGCCAATCAGCACATACGCCAGCGCGCGCCGCTGCGCCAGGAAGCGCCCGGGGGACAGCCGCGGATAAAGCCAGTTCCGCGAACCGTCCCGGTTAAGTGTCGTCAGAACCTGCTCTTCAGGCTGCAATAAGGCCGATTGCACGTGCGGTCATCCTTGGCGCGGTGGTTCCCCCACTTCTGTGTCACCGCCGCGCGTCAGGGTTCGGATTCCGCAGCGGCGGGTGCGGTTTCGGCCGGAGATTCGGCCACCGGCCAGGGGGGAATCAACTCGCCCTCGGCGCCGCGCGGTCCGGGCAGGTTCTGTCCGCGGAGCGAGGCCACGTAGCAGGCCGCCAGCACAACCTCGTTAGGATGCAGGCGGTTTTTCCAGGACGGCATCGCCCCATTGGCTGCGCCGTTACGGATCACGTCGGGTATGTCGTCGAGCTTCTTGACGTTTTTCCAATGATCATCGGTCAGATTGGGCCCCACGGACCCGGAAGCGTTGGCGCCGTGGCAGTTGATGCAATTGCCCTTGAACACAATCTCGCCGACCGTGAGCCACTTCGGGTCCTTCATGAACTTCAGCAGCGTCGCCGTGTCCGGCTTCAGTTCACCGATTTCCGCGAATTGCAGCCGCAGGTTCTCGGCCACCGCGGTCTGATAGCGGTCGGCAACCGAGCGGCCCGCCACGCCGCTGTGGAAGTACGCGTAGTACACGACACTGAAGAAGATCGTCCCGATGAAGATGTAGGTCCACCAGCCGGGAGTCGGGTTGTCGAACTCCTGAATCCCGTCGTAGGCGTGCTCGCGGAGGACGTCCTGAGCCTTACTCATGTGGGCGAGTCTCCCCCTGTGGGACGCTGGGATAGCTCGAAGCCGGCGGTGCCGCCGACCCGTTTTCGACCGGCAGCCGGGCGCAGCGCTCCATCTCCTGCCGCGGGCGAAGCAATGTCCAGACCACGATCGCTACGAACGCCGCGAAAAACAGTACGAGCGCTACCTGCTGGAGGATGGCGTAGCCGGATTCACTGACGACTTCGCGCAGCATCAGTCGCCTCCGTCCGCGTTCGGCGAAGCCGGCGCCGCTCCGCCGCCGGATGCGACCTTGGGCGCTTCGGCGGCCGGCTCGGGCGTGCGGTAGAGATCGGTTCCAAGCCGCTGGAGATACGCAATCAGCACCACGACCTGCTTGTCCTCAAGCTGCTTGACAGCGGCTTCAATGACTTCGGGCTTAGCCTTGTCGGGCGTGAGCCCCTGCTGCTCGACGATCTGCATGGCGATCTGGCGGGCCTGCGCTCGGGCAAGCTGCTCGGCCTGGCCATGTTGGCCATCGTAGTTCACACCGATGGCGCGCATCGCGCTGACGCGGTTTTTCACCGAGGCAAAGTCGTACGGCTTGGTCTCCAGCCAGGGGTAGGCCGGCATGACCGATTTGGTGTTTACGTCGCGCGGATCGCGGAAATGCAGCAGGTGCCAGAGATTGGACTGTTTGCCGCCCTCGCGTTGCAGGTCCGGCCCGATGCGGCGCGAGCCCCACTGGAACGGGTGGTCGAAAACGAACTCGCCCGGCTTGCTGTATTCGCCGTAGCGCTTCGTCTCCGCCAGGATCGGGCGGATCATCTGGGAGTGACAGTTGTAGCAGCCCTCGGAGATGTACAGGTCGCGCCCGGCCAGTTCGAGCGGCGTGTAGGGCTGCACGGTCGCAATGGTCGGGATGTTCGAGCGGATCAGGAAAGTCGGGATAATCTCGAACAGCGAGGCCACGACGACCGCGATCGTCACCCACACTGTGAAGCGCAGCGGCAGGTGCTCCCAGCGGCGGTGCCAGCCCAGCCGCGAGAACACGTCGAGCTTCTTGGCGAACTCGGCCACGTGCGTCAGGCGCGACGGGGATTCGGGGGCGTCCAGATACGTGCGGTCCAGCGCCGGCGCTTCGTGCACGACCACGTCGTAGGGGCGTTTGCGACTGGCGAAGGTCATCGCGAAGTTAACGGCGCCCAGCAGCGCCCCGCCCAGATAGGCGACGCCGGCGATGACGCGCACCCAATACATTGGGATCAGTGCCGCGACGGTCTCAATGAAGTCGGGGTACTTCAGATGCCCCTCATCATCGATGGCGCGCCACATCAGGCCTTGCGTCAGGCCGGCCGTGTACATCGCGACGATGTAGAGCAGGATTCCGACGGTCGAGAGCCAGAAATGGACCTCCGCCAGCTTGCCGCTCCACAGCTTCGTCTGGAAAAGCCGCGGCAGCAGCCAGTACATCATGCCGAAGGTCATGAAGCCGTTCCAGCCCAGCGCGCCGGCGTGTACGTGCCCGATCGTCCAGTCGGTGTAGTGGCTCAGTGCGTTGACGCTCTTGACCGAGAGCATCGGACCCTCGAAGGTCGACATGCCGTAGAACGTGATGCCGACCACGAAGAACTTGAGCACCGGGTCGGCGGCGACCTTGTTCCACGCCCCGCGCAGCGTCAGCAGGCCGTTGATCATGCCACCCCAGCTCGGCATCCAGAGCATCACGCTGAAGAGCATGCCCAGCGAGCTGGCCCATTCGGGCAACGCGGTGTAGTGCAGGTGGTGCGGCCCGGCCCAGATGTAGATGAAAACCAGCGACCAGAAGTGCACGATGCTCAGCCGGTAGCTGAAGACCGGCCGCTCGGCCGCCTTCGGGACGAAATAGTACATCAGCCCTAGAAACGGCGTGGTCAGGAAGAACGCGACCGCGTTATGCCCGTACCACCACTGCATGAACGCGTCCTGGACGCCGGCATAGATCGAATAGCCTTTCAGCAGCGAGACCGGCACCGCCAGGCTGTTGAAGATGTGCAGCACCGCGACCGTGATGATGGTCGCGATGTAGAACCAGATCGCCACGTAGAGATGTCGCTCGCGGCGAACCGCCAGCGTTCCGAAGAAGTTGATCGCGAAGACTACCCAGATGACCGCGATGGCGATGTCGATCGGCCACTCGAGCTCGGCGTACTCCTTGCCGGCGGTGATGCCCAGCGGCAGCGAGACGGCCGCCGCGACGATGATCAGTTGCCAGCCCCAAAAGTGCACCCGACTGAGGATGTCGCTGAACATGCGCGCCTTGCAGAGCCGCTGGGTCGAGTAGTAGATCGCGGCGAAGAAGCCGTTGCCGGCAAAGGCGAAGATGGCCGCGTTGGTGTGCAACGGCCGCAGCCGCCCGAAGTTCAGGAACGATGTTTCAGTCAGGAACTTCAGCCAGCCGAAAGGGTGAATCGTCATCCCGGCCACGGTCCAGGTCATCTTGACAACCGTGGGCAAGGCCAGCTCGGCGGCCGCGATCACGCCGACCAGAAAGGCGACGATGCCGAAGATCAGCGACGCCAGCAGAAACATTCGCGCGATGGCGTCGTCGTAGACGAACTTCTGCATCGGGCCGCTGGCGTAGTCGGCGTGGGCGCCGGGCTGGCGCTCGGTCGATGTGACGGCAACCGCCTGCATCGCGGACTCCTATCGCGCGAGAATCGGGGCTACTTCCCAACGGAGGATGGCGTTGTAGGCAGAGTTTCGAACCGACAAACTGTGGCGCACGCGACAACCCTGCAACCATCCAAGCGACCCAAAGGTCATTTACTCGCGGCAGTATCGGAGCGACAGTCGCCGGTGTCAAGGCCCGGCGTCAACTGCATCAATCCTGAACTGAGCAATTGGCGCAGGCGATACGCAACCGTGTATCGCAATCAGTTGACATGTCGGTCCCCTTCTTGTATAGTCCGCGGCACCATCGGGGAGATTGAGTGCTTACCCAAGCCGCCGGATACGCTTCCTGCGCCCTCGGATACGTCGCCGCGGCCGGCGGCAAACCGTTACTCGTCAAGGAAATGGCTGAGGCTTGCGGAATCCCGGCCGCCTATCTGGCCAAGATTGTCCACAGCCTGGCCCGCAAGGGATTGGTGCTGACTCAGCGAGGCATCGGCGGCGGCGTCACGCTCGCGACGCCTCCCTCCGAGATCACACTCTACGACCTGTGCGTCGCCCTCGACGATCCGATCGTTCACGCCCGCTGCATGCTCGGAACCGCCCAGTGCTCCGACGACCGCGCATGTCCGGCGCATGAATTCTGGAAGCACCATCGCGCCCGCCAGCTCGACTTTCTTCAGCAGACGACGGTGGCGGACATCGCGGCCTTCGAAACGCGGCGGCGCTGGCGGGCCACGGTTCAACTCGGCTCCACGCGCTCCGGACCCGCTGCTTCGCCCGAGTCACCTCCAGATCCGAACGCGGCAGCCGATGACCACGCCGCCGGTTGACCCGGCTGCGCTCCGCTTCTTCAGAGCGTCGGCCGGCGCTGCCTGCCAGCCTATCATGCCACCCCTATGACCGGTCTGCACTTCGTTTTCGCCGGCGGCGGTACGGGCGGACATTTGTTTCCGGGAATCGCCGTCGCCGAGGCGCTGCTTGAGCTGGAGCCGCACGCCCGCGTCACTTTCCTGACGACGGATCGCCCGCTGGACCGCGAACTCCTGCGGCACACCGCCGGTCGGCAGATCGAACAATGCGTCCGTCCATACACGCTGCACCCGCTGCGCGTCTGGCCTTTCTGGCGCTCGTGGCGTATGAGCGTCGAGGCTGCCATGCGGCTGTTTCGCGAGGACCGCCCAAGGGCCGTGTTGGGCTTGGGCGGTTACGCCGCGGGTCCGGCCGTGGTCGCGGCCGGGCGAATGGGCATTCCAGCCGCCATTCTCAATCCGGATGCGGTTCCGGGGCGGGCCAACCAATACCTCGCCCGCCGAGCGCGCTGCGTGGTGCTGCAATGGGACGTATCGCGCCGGTACTTCCCGTCTTCGGTGCGCTGCGCGGCGCTGGGTTGCCCGATCCGCCGCGATTTCACCCACATCGAGCGCGCCTCCGCGGCGCGCCAATTCAACCTGGACCCGGCGCGGCCGCTGCTGCTCGTGACCGGAGCATCCCAGGGCGCGCGGACGATTAACGAAGCGCTGGTCCGGCTCTGGCCCGACTTTTCCCGCAGCCACTCGGACTGGCAACTGCTGCACCTGGCCGGCGCCGCCGACGAGGGCATGGTGCGAGCCGCGTACGAGCGCTGCTCGTCGCCGGCGCTGGTGCTCGCGTTCACGCATGAGATGTCCGCGGCCCTGTCGGCGGCGGACGTGGTTGTGTCGCGCGCCGGCGCATCGACGCTGGCGGAGCTGACCTGCCTGGGCAAGGCGTCGATCCTGCTTCCGTATCCCTACCACAAGGATCAGCACCAGCGCGTTAATGCACAGGTGCTCGCGGACGCCGGTGCGGCGATTCGCCTCGAGGATGCCCGCGACGCGGGGCGCAACGCGGCCGGAATTCGAGCGGCGCTTGAACGCCTGGCCGACGACGCGGCACGCCGCGCGATGGCCGCGGCGGCGGGCAAGTTGGGAAAGCCGGAGGCCGCGGCGGCGGCGGCGCGGTTGCTACGCTCGCTGTGAGGAAGGCCGCGCTACGCAGCCGCGCTGAATCACCCGTCGTTTCGATTGGGCTGCCAACTGGGAACGGGGGTCGTGCAGCTCGTCCGCAAGCCCTGCGCGGACGAGGCAAGCGGAGATTCCGGGTCGCTGCGCCGCTTCCTGGCGAGCGCGACCCGGGTCGGGCGCGCCTTACGGCGCCTGCTTCGCCGCCGCCAGCTTCTTCTGGAACTCCCGGTAGGCGTCGGCGGCGCCGCTGTCGAGCGTCTGAACCCGACTGTTTGACGGTCCCACGAAATAGTTGTCCGGTAGGCTTCCGCCGCTGGATCCGAGCGAGCAATGCTCGATGAGCCGGCGCTCGATCTGCACCATATCCCCCATGCTCGGGAAGAACTTCGTCGACTCGGTATGGAACGGAATCGTCACGCGGCCGCTGCTGCGGAAGTCCTCCACGACCAGATCGAGCGTTCGCTTTCCGTCGCCGTCGTAATGCACCGCGCGGGTGATGAAGTGCCCGGCGCCGGCATCCAGCGTGAATTCAAACGCCGGCCGATCGGAGGCTTTCAGGTTGCCGCGCAGCACAAGTGACCCATCCGGCGCGGTCGACAGCTTCCTTTCGAACTTCGCGTCCCAATAAGCCCGCGGAATAATGCCCATGCGTTGGAGGCGCTCGTCGAGCGGTGAGTCGGGCGAACCCTTATCCACCGCGACCAGCTCGCGCTTGTCGTCGCCGTAGGCCGGGCGAACGGTCGCCCAGTAGCTCGGCGTATAGATGTCGGTGCGCGTCTGGTCGAGATTCAGCAGGTGCGCGGGCGTCGGGGGAATCCCGAAGCGCTGGGCGACTTCGGGCAGGTCGCGCTGATCGGTCTGGTCGATGCGGACCCGCCGTGATCCGAAATCGTAGTAGCCGAATTGCACCAGGCTGCGCTGTTCATTGGCTTTCCACTCGGCCACCTTGAGCGCAACATCGGCGCGCGGGTGGGCCTGTTCGAACTGCTGCTCCAGCTTGGCGCGTTGCTCAGGAGTCAGCTTGTTCAGGTCCACATCGCGATAGAACGCCTTGCGCTGCGCCTCGCGGCGCCGCTCGGCTCCCAGCTCGATCACGCGGCGCTGAAACTCGTTCGAGTTGGCGACTTGAACTTCGACCTGCTCGAGAGTCTCCAACGTGCCCAGCGCCGCGGCGTGGGCGGCGTGTTCGGCCATGAGCGATTCGAGCGTCACGGGGGAATCGCCGGCCGCCCCGACGAATGCAACCAGGAACCACAGAGCGCAGACGGGCTGCATCAGGCACGACATGACGATTCTCCAGCGGGCGTCCGCGGACGTGCTTCGAGCGCACCACGGTTGCCCGCACGGTGCCGGATGATGGATCGGTTTCCATCCATGGATCGAACCTCCCTATCGAGCGGCTCACAAAATTAGAGACCTATTTCAAGTATCGCCCGAAATGCGTCGGAAGCAAGCGCGTTTTTTTTTTGGAACGTGCCTGGGATGCAACACTTACAACACACACGCGGCGT
>CAYOHG010000050.1:0-11151 GCA_964403685.1 uncultured Planctomycetales bacterium | reverse complement strand
GAGGCCCTCGTCGGTGTGCAGCTCCACCCACAGGATGTTCGGGAACTCGTCGGCCCGGATCGTCTCGATCGCGGCAGCGCGCGTCAGGCGTCCGTTGCGAATCTCCAGCGCGAGGTTGTCGAACAGGCGCGTGAAGCCGAACTTGAGCCACTTGAAGTAGTGATGCACCGAGATGAACTCGCAATCCACGTCGGCGAAGTCGTACAGCCCGACGCGCGGGCCGGCACGGCGCGTCTGGAAGCCATGCTGCTCCGCCGCTTTCAGGCTTTCCTGCGGACTCCAGCGGAAGTACTGCCCCAGAAAAAGCGATTGCACGCCGCTGCGGGCGAACTCCTCGGCGCTGGGCGGAAAGTAGGGCTCAAGGTCCTTTTCCGTCAGGCCATCGCCAACCCAGTCGAGCACGGTTGTGTGCTGGAGGATGCCGTGCCTCCGACCCCAGTCGGGATCGAGCTGCGCACTGCCGGGCGTCGCGTCGGTGCGGCCGTATTCCTCGTGCGGATTCTCGCCCCAGACCACCAGCGGCACGCCGAACCGCACGGCGATGCGCAACGGTATCGCGTAGATCGCCATGTGCATCGGCACGCCGCTGCTGCCGGTGCGTTCGAGCGCGGCCAGCGTGAAGCGGCGTTCAACCTCGGGGTTGATGGTGAAATCGATGTGGTCGACGCCCAGCCGTACCAGGTTGTCTAGGTTTCGCTGGCCGAGCGGCGTTCGGCCGGGGGTCCGCCAGGTGACCGCCAGGACGCGCAGGCCGGATTGCAGGCACTGCGCGACCTGCCAGGTGCTGTCCTTCCCGCCGCTGACCGGGACGACGCAATCGTAGCCACCAGGTCGAGCGCGCAACGGCGCGGTCAACTCCTCCCACTCGCGCCGCCGGGCATCCCAGTCGATGTCGGCGCGGCGTTCTTCGTGTCGGCGGCAGGCCGAGCACACACCGGCCTCATCCAGTGACAGGCCTGGACGCGTATTGGGGAGCACGCAGCGGGTGCACCAGCGAATCGCCGGCGCCGCCTCGGAAAGCTGGGATTCGCCCCGCGCGCGCTCAGCGCCGCCGGGCGATCCAGAGCATGTGGGAGCTGCGTTCGCGTTCATCAATGCACCGTTGCAGGTCGTCCGCAAGTTCGCACAACGCCTTGTTGAGCGGGCTGTCCGCAAAGCCCGGATCGGAGAAACTCCACTGGTTCAGCAGCTCGTAGACGTCCAGTCCATAGAACCACACGGAGACCGGTTCGAGCCCAGCCGCGGTCAGCGCCCGCACAATCGACTCGGGCGTGAAATGGTGCAGCGTGGTGACGCCGTGAAGGCTCGAACGCGACGGGTGATGCGGGAAGCTGGCCACGGCGGCGGTCGTCAGGGCGTCGAAGTTCGACACTTCGGCAACCAGCCAGCCATCCTCATCAAGCGTCTCGGCTGCTTCGCGCAGCAGCCCGGCCGGATCGCTGATGCAGTGCAGCACGCCGAACAGGGAGATCACGTCGAATCGCGGATCCGGCTCCGTCGTCCGGAACTCCCCCAGCGACTCCAGCCGGATGTCGGCTCCCAGATGCGTACGGCCGAAGTCTGCATCCTGCTCGGAGAGTTCCAGTCCGATGCCCTGCCAGCCCGGCCAGTCGCGCAGCGCCGCCAGCACTTCGCCCGATCCGCAGCCGACGTCCAGCCAGCGGCCGCCGCGGCGGTCGATCTGCTCGAGCACGTGCGCCACTTTCGGCCGAGCGATCTGCCGGACGCGAAAGCCCGCGCGACGCAGATCGCAGTAGTTGGTCCGCCCGTAATGCCGGTCCTCTCGAAAGAACTCCGTCCGCGACGCCTCGGGCAGGCGCTCGGCAACAAATGCGTGCCGGCAATCGCCGCGAACGCATTGCCGATAGTGAAAGCCCAGGTACTCGAAGCACTCCGCCGCCGGCCCGTCGCACAACGGGCAGCGCTCGACCGTTGTGAGCGTCCCCGCGCCGCGCGCCCGCTCGAGCAGCTCACCGGCAACGCCGGCCATGTGCCGCATGAAGTCGCCGCCCTCGGCGAAGGTCTTGCCCAGCCGGCCGTAGTCCAGCGGCTTGCCATAGCGCCGCCGCAGGCCGGTTCGCACCTCGGGAATCGTCAGGTTCATGATTCGCCCCTCGCGGCCAATCGCAGCGCCGCGCGGGCCGCTGCGCGCACCGACCGCCGGCCCACGTTCGCCGAGGTCGCGACCCGCCGTGCGCGGCCGGCAAACCGGTCGAGGAACAGCCGCGCGTTGACAAAATAGAACAGGAACTTGCTGAGGCTGTTGGGCAACGGGTCTTCATCCAGCAGACGCTCGATGCCGGCCCGATCCACCAGCTCGAAGATCGGCCCGTCGGCCAGCAGCCGATCGCGCACCGCCGCGTCGCGCGAATCGATGATCGAGCGGAACGCCACGTTGAACCCGACCTTTCGACGGTCAAGCCGGACGGCGTCCTCCAGCACGCCCGCCAGCGCGGCGCGCAGCACGCGCTTGGCGTAGCCGTCGGCGATCAGGTATTCCGCGGGCAGCGCACACGCCAGCTCGACCAGGCGCGAATCAAGGTACGGACTGCGGTTCTCGACCGAGACGCGCATCGAGTTCGCATCGTCCTCGTGCAGGATCGGCGGAACCGTCTCGTGCAGCAGCTCGTTGAGCATTCGGTTGCGGAGCAGCGACGGGCAGTACGGTTGCTCGAAAAAGCCCTCGTTGAACGGGACTTTCAGCAGCGCCGCGAACCGCTCGCGATTCAGGTAGATGTGTTCGCGGAAACCCGGGTCGCGGTCGTACAGGTCGGCGCGTTGCAGATGCGGGTTGCGCACCAGCGGCGCGATGTGCGCGTGCCAAGCGTTCACGGCGGCAGCATGCCCGGGCCGCCCGCGCAGCTCATGCAGGTGCAGATTGAAATGATCGTAGTACCCCGTGAACAGCTCGTCGGCGCCGGTGCCCGAAAGCGCGACGCGGTAGCCGTGTTGCGCGATCGTCTCGGACAGCAGCGCGTGCACGTAGTAGGACAGCGTCAGCAGCGGCGCAGCCCGTTGCTCGATCAGCCCGGCGAGCCGATCGAGCGTGCCGACGCGCGGCGGTTCGATCGCCACGTTGGAGCACCCCAGGTCGGCGACCGTCCTGCGGATATTGTCGGACTCGTCATAGCGCGGGTCGTGGTCGATGATGGAGAACGTGGCCGCCGAAACGCCGAGCTGCTTGACCGCCAGCGACGCCAGCGCCCCGGAATCCACGCCCCCGCTCAGGCAGAACGCGACCGGCACGTCCGCCCGCAACCGCAGCCGAAGGGACTGCGTCAGGCGCGTGCGCACTTCGGCAGCGGCGTCCTCGAACGAGCCGTTGAAGCGGCCCGCGCGCGGCAGCCAATAGCGCGTGCGCGTTTCGCGGCCGTCCAGTTGGATCGCCAGGCTGGTCGCCGCGGAGAGCTCTTCGATTCCCTCAAAAAACCGCTCATCCGTCTTGTACAGCGACTTGTAGCCGTTCACGAGATAGCGGCAGACCTGCCGGTGGTTGACGCGCGGCGTTTCACCCGACAGGGCGAACAGCGCCGGCGGGGTCGAAGCGAAATACAGACCGCCGGCATCGCGCCGCAGCCAGAGCGGCTTCTCGCCGAAGCGGTCGCGCGACAGCAACAGCAGGCTGCGCTGCGCATCAAACAGCGCAAAGGCCCACATTCCCTCGAGCCGATCGACGCAGCCCGGCCCGAAGCGCTGGTAAGCGCGCAGCAGCACCTCGGTATCCGATTCCGTCTCGAATCCCGGGCCGTCACGCTCCAGCTCGTCGCGCAGCTCTCGGTAGTTGTAGATTTCGCCGTTGTACGCCACGGTAAGCGGCCCGCGGGTCATCGGCTGGTTGGCCCGCTCGTCGAGATCGATGATCGCCAGGCGCGTGTGCAGCAGGTAAACGTGCGTATCGCCGCGCAGGAGGTGCGCAAAGTCGCGCGCATCAGGACCGCGCAGCCGCAGCGACTCCAGCGTCGCGTCGATGCGCGCGTCGTCCAGCCAGCGCGGCCCTATGTAACCGGCGATTCCGCACATCTAATCAGCATTCTCCATCGCCGCTCAGCGCGGCCAGCGGCTCCGCCGCCGCGAACAGCTCCGCAGTAATGGACTCTCCGGCCCGGATAGCCCGGCGCGGACAACGCCCGACGATGCGGGCCTCGCTCCCCGGCGGCAGCCCGTCGGCGGGGCGCTGCCAGAGCAGATCGGTCAGCCGCAGGGGTACGCCGGCGGGCAGATCCCGCCGCGCCACGATGGCGCGCCGCAGCAGGCGCTGGTTGTCGCGCTCGGCCGGTTGCACCAGCTTGCCCGGCTCGCCCAGCAGAGCTTCCGCCGCGCGCACGCGTCGCACCAGCACAGCCAGCTCGTCGGGATCGGCCGATAGCTTGTGGTCGCGGAAGTCCGACAGGTCATGGTCCAGCGTGAAGTGCTTCTCGATGATGCGGGCGCCGGCGGCGACGGCCAGTACGCAGGCCTCGATCCCCAGCGTGTGATCCGAGTAGCCCACGGGCACGCCCAACCCCTCGCGCAGAAACGCAATCGAGGCCAGGCTGGCCTGCTCAAGCGGGGTCGGGTAGCTAGCGACGCAGTGCAGCACGGCCAAGCCCGGCCGCGCGCCCTGCGCTCGCCAGATGCGCTCGATGCGGTCGATCGAGCGCCGCAAGTCCGCCAGGCTCGCCAGCCCGCCGGACAGCAGAACCGGCTTGCGGCTGGCGGCCACCTGCTCCAGCAGCGGCACAAAGTTGTTGTCGCCCGAAGCGATCTTGAAGGCCGGCACGCGCGGCTCGAGAAACGCCGCGCTCTCCAGGTCCAGCGGCGTCGAAAGGAACAGCAGTCGATGCTCGGCGGCCAGCTCGGCCAGTTGCGCGAACTGGTCGTAGCTCAGCTCGAACGAGCGCAGCCGCGCGAAGCGCTCGGTGTCCTGCGGTCGGACAAACAGCTCGGTGCGATAGGTCTGGAACTTGACGGCGTCGGCGCCGGCGGCGGCGGCACGGCGGATCAGCTCCGCCGCCCGGGCGAAATCGCCCTCGTGGTTGTTTCCGACCTCGGCGACGATCAGGACGCGCCGCGCGATGTCATGGGATCCGATCCGCACGCGAGAGCTCCCGTCTCGTAGAAGTGCAAGGCCGCCTGCCGCAGCGTCGCGAAGGCGTCATAGCGGCCCGCGCCGCCGATCACACTGGAACCGTCGTCATCGAACCGTGCTGCGCGAATCCACAGGCAGCGGTCTGCCGCGCACGCCAGCACGCCATTGGGTGTCACGCGGTAGATCCGCCCCGGCTCGCCGGCCACGAACTCGTCACGCAGCCGCGACTCCAGCAGCGTGAGGCGCCGCCCATTGAGGAAGCTGAACGCGCCGGGATAGGGCGGGCACAGTGCACGGATGCGGTTGTGAATCTGGTGGGCGGTGAGCGTGTCCCAGAGAATCAGACCGTCGTCCGGGAAACGCAGGGGGAAGTAGCGCGCTGCGGCGGGATCCTGCCGGCGGGGTCGCAATTGTTCGGATTCAATCGCCCGCAGCACGTCCAGCAGCAGGCCGGGAAACTCACGGTTGGCGATGCGGTGCAAGTCAGCGATGGTATCGTTCGGTCCGACCTCGAACCGCCGCTCGAGCAACACGTCACCGGTGTCCACGCCGGCGTCGACCCGGATGATCGAGAGAGTTACGGACCGCTCGCCGTTGATCAGCGCCCAGTTCAGCGGTGAGGAGCCGCGATAGCGCGGCAGTTCGCCGGCGTGCAGATTGATGATCAGCCGGCCGGGCAGTTCCAGCAGGGGCTGCCGGAGAATGCGGCCGTATCCCGCCAGCACGAACACGTCGGCGCGCTCGGACTGAAGCCGCGCCACGCTGGCAGGGTCGTGCGGATCGAGCGGGGCCACGCACGGCAGACCCGCCTGCCGCGCGGCCTCAACGCAGTCGGCGGCGGCGCCGTTCGGGCCGGGCGGGTGCGCCACCACCAGCGACGGCCGCCGGCCGGCCGCCAGCAGAGCATTCAGGCACGCGATTCCGCGCGGGCCGCTAGCCCACAGCACAAGGCGCATCGACCAGCTCCCGATACCACGCCACGTAACGGTCCATCCCCTGCTCCAGCGCGTGCGCCGGCTGATACCCGAGCAGCGCCCGGGCCTTGTCGATCGACAACGTGCCGCGCAGCGGCGTCAGCTTGTCGCGCGGCGCATAACGCACCTTCAGGTCGGGGAAGTGCCGCCGCAGGATCTCCGCCAGCTCGCGCAGCGACCGTCCGCAGCCGGCGGTGATGTTGAAAGTCTCGTTGACGGCGTGCGCGCTGGTCAGCACGCGCAGGACACCATCCACCAGGTCCTGCACGTAGGTGAAATCCAGCCGCTCGCTGCCGTCGCCGTGAACCGTCACCTCCATGCCCTCCAGCGCGTTTTCGATGAACATCTGCCCGACCCGGCGGCTGACGCAGCGCTCGCCGTAGAGCGCCGAAGGTCGGATGATCGTGTAAGGCAGGTCGAAGACCTGGTGATACGCCCGCACGATGTGCTCGCCGGCCAGCTTGAGCGCCCCGTAGATGCCCAGCGGCGCACAGGGCGAGGTTTCGTCGACGTAGCCATGCTCGAAATTGCCGTACACCATGCTGGACGAGAAATAAACGAACCGGCGTACATGCAAAGACGGCGAGCGGGCGTTGTCGAGCGCGTTCTCGAGGGTCCGCAGGCTGTGATCGAACGTCTTGTGCGGGTCCTTGTTGGAGAGGTTGGCGTTCGCGACGGCGGCCAGATGCACGATCACGTCGGGTTCGACCTGGGCGAGCGTCTCACACAGCGCGTGGTAGTCGCGCGCGTCCTGCGTGTGCACCGGAATGCCGGCCTCGCGCAGCAGGTCGAGCCGCTGGTTGAGGATGCGCAGCGACAGGGCGCGGTTGTGCATGCCGCGATCCGAAGTGAACGACAGCAGGTTGTTGACCAGCAGGCTGTCGATGATCTCCACGTGGCTGCCGGCCCGCTGCAACGCCAGCGCCAGGGTGTGCCCGATGAATCCGGCCCCGCCGATCAGCGCCACGCGCAGGTTCTGCAAACTCTGGCTCATCCGCGTAACTCCATGACGCCGGCGGCGACGCTCTCGGCGATGTAAGCAACGTCGTCGGGCTCAATGTGCGGACCGACCGGCAACGCGATCGACGCGTCGCTGATCCAGGCCGCGTTGGGAAACTCGTCGCCGCGCGTGCCGTATTTTTCGCGGTAGTACGTCAGGCGCGGCACGGGCGCGGGGTAGTACACGCTGGTCCCGACGCCGCGTGCGTTCAGCCGGCGAATCAGCTCGACCCGCCGGGGGCACAACGACTCAGCGAGCATCAGCACGAGGCAGTAACAGGCGCGCTGCTCCAGGTCTTCGCAGCCACCCAGCACGCGCACCTCCTCAACGTCCTGAAGTGCGTCATGCAACAGCCGGTAGTTGCGCCGCCGCAGCCGCAGAATCTCGGGCAACCGTTTCAGTTGCTCGATGCCCAGGGCGGCGCTCAGCTCGTTCATGCGGTAGTTCAGGCCGATGCCGGGGACGTCGTACATGCCGGGAATGGCGCGCTGGCTGACGATGTTGCGGTCCACCCCGAACGCCCGCAGCCGCCCCGCCGCATGCGCCACGTCCGCGCGACGCGTGATCAGCATGCCGCCCTCGGCGGTGGTAATGTGCTTGGCCGGGTAAAACGAGAAGCAGCCGGCGTCGCCGAACAGGCCGGTGTGCGTTCCCTCGACGGTCGCGCCCAGCGACAAGGCGCAGTCTTCAACCAGCGCCAGGCCATAGCGCTGACAGATCTCGGCGACGCGCCGCACGTCCGCGGGCACGCCGTTGTAGTGCACCAGCGCGACGGCGCGGGTCCGCGAGGTGATCGCGGCCTCGATCCGCGCCGGGTTGATGTTGCCGCTGCGCGACTCGCTGTCAATGAACACACAGCGGGCGCCGCACAGCTCCGCCGCGTGCGCCGTGGCGACGTGCGTCTGCGCCGCCACGAGCACTTCGTCACCCGGCCACACGCCGAGGCTCAGGTAAGCCAGTTGCAGGGCCGCCGCGCACGACGAGGTGGCGACGGCGTGCGGCGCGCCGCTCCAGGCGGCGAAGGCGGCCTCGAACTCAGCCACGCGCGGCCCATGCGTCAGCGTGGGACCGTCCAGGACTCGCAGAACCGCCTGCCGCTCGGCCTCGCCCAGGCAAGGCCGCCCGAATGGAATCACGCGCGACGGCGCCAACGAAGGCAGCGGCGGGCAGTCCGGCGCCAACGACGTTGTGACCGCATGGGCATTCATGGTCTTGCCCTCCCGGATTCCGTCGCCGCGGCGACCGGCTCGATCGGCCGGACGGCGCAGACTCTCCCCCCGCCGGCAACCGACTCATCGATGGCAAAGGCCACCGCCAGCGACTGAAACACGTCGAATTCAGGGACGGCGCCGCATCCAACCGGCGGCGCGCCGCTCAGCTCGCGCAGAAACTCCATTAGCAGCGCGCCCTTGTGCACACCGGGGTAGGCGTCGCAAATGAGCAACGGCGGGTCCGTCGGGTCGCGACTGGTGTAGAGCCGCGCCTCGGGCAGGTCGTTGACAAACGTGGCGAGCGTTCCGCGCAGCGTCAGGCCATGAAAATGCGGGCGCACACAACCGTAAGAGACACCGATCCGGCCGACCGCGCCGCCGGCGAAGCGCACCGCCGCCGTGATTTCGTCGGCGCCAGCAAAGCGCGACCCGCGGCTGGCGATGTTCGTGCCGAACGCCGCCACTTCGACGATGCGGTCGCTCGACAGCCATTCGAGCAGGTCGATCAGGTGGATTGCGCCGCCCAGCGTGACGGAGTAGCCGGGCGTGCGTCCGCGCCAGCCGCTGGTGAGCTTGTGCAGCCGACCGTACTGGTAATCCCCCTCCAGCCCGAACAGGTCGCCCAGTTCGCCGCGCTGGATGCAGGCGCGCAGCGCGGCGAACCGCGGCGACGCGCGCAGGACCAGGTTGCTCGACATCCGCAGGTGCGGCCGGTCCAGCAGCGCGGCGCGAATCAGGCCGGCGTCGTCGCGCCGCAGGCACAACGGCTTTTCAACGAAGACGTGCTTGTCGGCCCGCAGCGCGGCCAGCACCTGTTCGGCGTGACAGTCGTCATACGAGGCGATCACGATCACGTCGAGGTCGCCGGCCGCGAGCACTTCGTCCGGACGCGCACACCGCTCGACCCCCGCGAAGTTCGATGCGGCTTCGGCACAGCGCGCCGCCGACAGGTCGCAGACCCGCACCAGCCGGGCGTGCGGAAACTCGGAGATCGTCTGGGCATGGGCCATGCCCACGCCCAACCCGATCACCCCTACCCGCAGCGTCCGGGCGGCGGTGGACGGTTCACAGACGTGACAGGCAGAAGCGCTCAACGATCTCCTCCAGCGGAGCGACCGCGGCGCGGCTGCCGAGCGCCTCGACGATCGCGCTGACGCGCTCGAAGTCTTCCGGTGTGTCCACCGACAGCTTCAGGCCGCTCCAATCCTCCGCGCTGGCAAACGCATGAATCAGAAGCTGATCAGGATGCTCATAGAAATAGGACGTGACGTGCTCGAGGTGATCGGGCCGCGTCATCCGGGAAAAGCCGCGCAGAAACGCCCGGCTGCGCATCGCTTCAACCGTCTGCCCGGCCGGAAACGTCCGTTGCAGACGGTTGGTAACGAGTTCGGCCCCGCGGCTGAACAGCAGATCGAGTGCCTGATCGACCAGCCGCACGTCCAACAGCGGGCTGTCGGCGCAGATGCGGACGAAAACGTCCAGGTCAAAGTCTTCGATCGCTGCGGCAAAACGGGCGGCGACGTTGTCCAAACCGCCGCGGAAGCACGCGACCCCGGCCCGGTCGCAGAAGGCGGCCAGCCTGTCGTCCTGTGGCGTATTCGAGGTGCACACCACCACCCGCGCCTGGTGGCTCGAATGCCGCAGCCGTTCCAGCAGAACGGCGAGCAGCGGCCGGCCGCCCATCGGCCGCAGAACCTTCTCCGGCAGGCGCTTCGAGCCCAGTCGCGCCTGGATAAGCAGGGCGGTCTGCTGTTGCACCGTCGCCTCCGCTGCGCCGTCGGCAGGTCGAGACCGATGGCCGACGCGCCCGTTGTGTCGGGTGTAAGAACCGAGGTTTCTATCGGGCGGAACGTCGCGCGTGATTGACGCCTGCGCCCGGTACGACCGTCCGGCGGCACGGGCGCGCCGAAAGGAAAGCCGGGCGGGCGCAGGAATCGCCGGTCGACCGTCAGGAGAGGGCCGGGCGTCGCGCTCTGGCGGTCCAAGTGGCCGATCGTATCGGACGAATCTGGCGGACCAGATTCGATTTGATCGCGGTTTCCACAGACGGGTATAATCCAGTGAAGTGGCGGAGCGAGGGACGGGGAACGGAACCCATGAAGAAGACCCTGACGACGGTTCGGTGCGTGCCGCGCTTTGGCTATGAATACGCCGAAGTGCGCACCGTCGACCTTGAACTGTCCGGCGAACGTAACGAGACGGAGCTGCTCGCGTCGCTACGCCGCTGGTTTTCCGAGCACGGCATTCACGACGCGGTTTATGACGTCGAAACCGACGACGATGGGCTGTTCGCGATTGTCAATGACGAAGCCTACCAGAACCCCTGGGGCGACCCGCTGCTGTAGATCCGCCTGAGCACGGCTGATTCAGCGTATCCTGCCCGCGGTTTCCGGCGCCACAAGCCTGTGCCGCGCCGCGATCCGCCGACTACATTCCTACAGTCGCCCGCGATATCGTTTCGGCTTCCCGGCGCGCCGCGGGCGGGCCGAGCGCGGTGCGCAGCAGTGGAGTCGACGACATGAACACGCCCGATCCGGATCCGCGCGGCCCGCTTGCCAGCGCCGCGCCCGAGTCCGACACACGCTACGCGTTTGCACGCGTGCGGCATGTGATTGCCGTCGGAGCGGGAAAAGGCGGAGTCGGCAAGAGCACCGTCGCCGTCATGCTGGCCGCTGGCCTGCGGCGGCGCGGGTTTCGAGCCGCTCTGCTCGATGGCGACGTCTACGGCCCGTCGCTGCCGAAGATGACCGGTACCGAGCACGCCCAACCGCTGATCAACCAGGCCACCGGCCGGATCGCCCCGGCCGAGGTCCAGGGCGTGCGGATCATGAGCATGGGCTACCTCGTCACGCCTGAACAGGCCATCGTCTGGCGCGGCCCGATGGCGCAGAAGTACAT
>CAYOHG010000049.1:0-11402 GCA_964403685.1 uncultured Planctomycetales bacterium | reverse complement strand
CCTCAGGCACCGGCAGCGTCAGAAGGGGGAGCGGCGGGGTCCGCAGCGGGGCCTGCTGCGGAGGCGCGCGGAGCACCGGGTCGGGTTGCGGGCGTGGAGCGGGCGCTCGGTCGCGGTCGGTCGGCTCGATCTCGGGGGACTTGAGCTCGTCATCATCGTCGGGCGCCGCGTCCGTGTGACGCGCTGTCGGCGGGGGTGCCGGCTTGCCGGGTTGCGGCACCTCTTTCTTCTTGAAAATACCGGCGATGGCGCTGAGCAGGTAGATGATCGCGAAGGCGATCGGCAGCAGCGTCTCGATTTCGCTGAGTGCGATCGGGAGCATTCGCAGTTCACCTGCCCAAACGCGCGGCGGCCGCAGGGCTGAGCGTTGCTAGTTCGGGCGCGGGTCGGACTTCGGCCCCTCTGGCCCGGCCAGGCGCGTGCGCATCTCGGTGTCGGACTGAATGTTCCGCAAGCGATAGAAATCCATGATGCCCAGATTGCCGCTGCGGAAGGCTTCGGCGATGGCGCGCGGAATCTCCGCTTCCGCCAGCACGACCTTGGCCCGGTTTTCCTCGATCGTGGCCCGGTTTTCCTGCTCCTGGGCGATCGCCATGGCCCGGCGGCGTTCGGCCTCGGCCTGGAAACGCTTCTTGTCGGCTTCGGCCTGGTCGGCTTGAAGCTGGGCGCCGATGTTGGCGCCCACGTCGACGTCCGCGATGTCAATCGAGAGGATTTCGAACGCCGAACCAGCGTCGAGCCCCTTGGCCAAAACGGCCTTCGAGATCTTGTCCGGGTTCTCCAGCACGTCCTTGTGCGTCCCGGCCGAGCCGATGGCCGAAACGATGCCTTCACCTACGCGGGCGATGATGGTTTCTTCCGTCGCGCCGCCGACCAGCCGGTGGATGTTCGTGCGGACGGTGACGCGCGCCTTGACCTTGAGCTGAATACCGTCCTTGGCGACGGCGTCGATCGTGCTGCGCCCGGACGCCGGGTTCGGGCAATCGATCACCTTCGGGTTCACGCTGGTATTGACCGCGTCGACGATGTCGCGCCCGGCCAGATCGATGGCGCAGGCCGTTTGCAGATCGAGCGGGATGCGGGCGCGCTGGGCCGAGATCAGGGCACGCACGACGTTGGGCACGCGGCCGCGCGACAGGAAATGCGATTCGAGCTGGGCGGTGGTGATGTCGGTCAGGCCGGCGCTCCAGGCCTGAATCTTGCTGTTGACGATCGCCGTGCTGTTCACGCCGTTGAGCCACATGCGGATCAGCTCGCGGAAGAGCATCGGCGTGCCCGCGGCGCGGGCGCGAATCCACAGGTGCCCGAATTTGAGAATGACCGCCAGAAAGACCAGGCCCAGCAGCCCGGCCAGCACTGAACCGGCGATCCAGAAGACGTTCCATTCGCCCGGCGCCGCAGCGAACAACTGAGCGATCAGCACGCTCGACCTCCGTTCCACAGCGATCTCAAGAACTCCGCAGCCCCGGCCCACAGCGGCGGACCGGTGATTCCCAGAATACTCCCAAACTGCAAACGCCGCATCGCGCCGGAAGACCCGGTCGCTAGGCCAGGTCGTCGGGCAGCGGCCGAACCAGAATCGTCGGCCCGTTGTGAAGAAGTACCTGAATCCTGCGGCCGGCGTCGACAAACTCGCCCTGGCTGCTGACGTCTACGACGTGAACTCCGAAACGGGCCTGCCCGCCGGGCCGCAGCGGAGCGACCACCACGCCGATGTCACCTTCGCGCGCGACGCTGGCGTAGGGGTCCGGTATCGGGGCACTGGCGCCCTCGGCCGGCCGCATGAACAGCCCGCGCCGCGCCGCCATCTCGGGCAGGAAACGCGCCAGCAGCATGATGCCAAACGCGGCCACGGTGATACTGATCGCCAGCACGATGATGCCGGTCCGCAGCGCATCCCACGTGCCCTGAAGCGTCGGCAGCGAGAAGGGCGGCGCGCCCGGCTCGTTCGGCACGAAAGTCCCCACCAGCGCGACCAGAATCAGCGCGATGCCGGCGATGCCGGCGATACCGAAACCCGGGAGGATGAACAACTCGACCGCCAGCAGCACCACGCCGGCCACCAGCACCAGGATCGTCCAGATGTCGGCCAGACCGGCCGCGTACGGAGCGGCCAGGAAGATCGTCAACGCGATCAGTGCGACGACGCCCGGCGCGATCAGGCCCGGTGATTGAAACTCCAGGTACGCGCCGATCATCATGATGACAAACAGAATGCCGCGCACCAGCGGGCTGTTCAGCCACAGCGCAAAAACCTCCCAGCCGCTCGCCTGTAGCTGGATCGGTTCCGGAGATTGCAGGTACGTCGCCAGTTCCGCGGCACTGCCGACCACCGCCTGCGCCAGGCCGAACGCCACGGCCTCGTCGGTCCCGACCGTCAGCAGCTCGTTCTCCCGGTCGATCGGTTGATCCAGTGGCACCACCACGCCGCCGCGCGCCGAGGTGTAGCTCTCGACCAGCTTCCAGGAGCGCTGCTCGGCCGGCGTATCGTCGATCAGGCGCTTTTTCTCGGGCGTGTCGACAAACCGGCGCTCGTTGCCGCCGGTGTTTTCGAGCCACCACGTCTCCGTGCCGACGGTGACCATGGCCCGGCACAGGAGCTGGTCGTAGCCGTTGCGGGCGGCCGAGTCGCGGAATTCCTGCAGGATGGGCGACTCCGCCTTGGCGCGTTCGGTCTGGCCGAGGTCTTCCAGCCCGCCCACCGGCGTGACCATGATCGGCGCGCAGTCGCCCAGCGAAGCCGCCGGCGACATGACGATCTCCTGGCTGGCAACGGAAATGAGCGCCCCGGCGCTGTAGGCCTGGTCATCCACCCAGGCAACCGTGCGCACGCCCTCGTCAGGCAGCTTCTTGATCAGCTTGGAGATGTCCAGCGCGCTGGTGACCAGGCCGCCGGGGGTGTCCATGCGGAAGACGATGAGCTTCGCGCCGCTCTGCCGCGCCTGCTCGACTCGGCGCTCGACACTGTCGCGGACGATGTCGTTGATCTCGCCCTCGATCGGCACGATATAGACCGGTCCGCCGGGGAGCGGGTCGCCGGTCCAACCCGGCACGGTCGCAATCAGCAACGCGCCGGCCAACCAGGCCGTGCCGCGGGTCAACAGCCGGGCGGAAGCGACGGGTCGGCGGGTCATGTCCAACGTCTCCAGGGGCGCAACCGGTGCGCGGGTCATACCGCAGAGCCAGGTCGCGCGACCGCAGATCACCGCGGCCGCGCCCCGATGGATTGTCGCACCGGCCAGACAGCGCGGCGATTCCATATTCAGTCAATAAGTATATCGCCGACGGCCTGCATCGCGTTCGGCAGCGCGTCGGCGGCCCGCTCGAAATCGAGTGCGACGGGGGCTGGCCCGGCGTAGTTCAGCTCGGCGCGCAGGGGGGCGCGCAGCGGAACGTTGTGCGAATCGCTCTCGAAGAGCAGGCGCTCGGTCTCGGCTTCCGCCAGAAACTCGGCCAGTTGCTCGGCGGCGCGTGGGTGCGGCCCGCCGGCAACCACGCCGACGCTGCACGGGATCCATGTGGCCGGCTCGTTGGGGCGCGAGCCGGGGAAGATCATCTCGATCGGCTCGCCACGACGCTGCGCCGCCAGCACGTCGTCGGTGTCCGTCCAGCACAGGTCGGCTTGTCCGGCGGCGAGCATGCGGACGGCGTGGGCGTTGCCGTCGGCCAAAAAGAAGCGCGTTTCGCGCCGCTGGCGCAGGCGTTCCAGCAGCCGGCGTGCATCGACCTCGCCCCAATCCGCGAACAGGGCCGCGACGTGCCCACGGGTGGTGCCGAAGTAGGGGTTGGCGATCGCCAGGCGGCCCGGCCAGTCGCCTTCCAGAAAGCCGCGCCACGAGTCCGGCAGCGAATCGCGCGGCGCCCGCTCGCGGTGATAGGCCAGCACGCGGGCCCGCGCCGCCAGCCCGACCCAGCGGTTCTGGCTGTCCTTCCATTCGGAGGGAATATCGGCCGCCGCCGGGTTGGCGAACGCCCGCAACACGCCCGCGCGGGCCAGCTCGATCGACCCGAAAACCTCGCTGGACCACCAGACGTCGCAGCGCGGGTTGGCCGCCTCGCGCTCCAGGCGGCGCAGGAAGCCAGTGGTCTTGCCGGCCTCGGTGTCGAAGACGGCGACGGCGCGAATGCCCGTTTTCTGCTGAAAACGGGCCAGTATCCGCTCGGCAAAGGGTTGGTCGATGGACGTGTAGACGACCACGTCGGACGATTCCGCGGCGGGCCGGGCGCATCCGCCGATGGTCAGCGTCACTCCCATCAACAGATGGCCAAGGCGGCGCGCCGGCAGCGCCAGGCGTGCGGGTCTGGCGTGATTTTCGCGCGTCAAGCTGAACCTCCCGGCAAGTTTCGCCGATATCCAGTTCGAGTTTACCCGCGCACGGGTATGGGAACGACTTTCGAGAGGATGGAGACAGCGGCAATGCCGACAAACAAGCGAACGTACAGCACAGGCAGCAAGAACACGAATCGCTGGGGCTACTACACGAGCAACCGCAACGCCTACAGCACCTACGGTGGGTACAACTTCTCCACCGGCACGACCGGCAAGTGGCCGACCACCACGTACAGCCCGACCCAGTTCAACACCTACAAGAAGACCGTGACGGCCAAGCTGGCGTCGTTCAAGGCGATCAACCAGCAATTCACCGGCAGCGGCCGCGTGACGGCGTTCTCGCCCAGCGGCGCCGCCAAGTGGATTTCCTTCATCAACAAGGGCGCGAACGTCTACACGTTCAGCAACTCGCAGTTCACCCGCTTCTTCGGGACGCAGTGGTCGAAGTGCACACCCACGGTCGCCACGCGCTTCCTGAAGAACAAGTTCGGCAACGGCATCCTGGCGGTCACCAAGGGCAAGGGCAACAACTGGCTGATCGCAGCCACGCCCACCGTCAGCGGCCGCCCGTTCAACAACTACAACTGGAAGTAGTCCGGCGACGGGCTTCCGCCTAACGCCTGATCATCCGTCGCGCGTGCGCGACTCAAACCAAGCAACACCCGTCTCGCAAAGCGTTCCACACCGCGACCCGCCCGGGAGCCCCCGGCGGGTCGCAGTGCTTGGTGCGCGGCGTGGCAACGCGCGCTTCCGGCCCGCGTTCCACGCATCCCGCGCCGCCGCGCCCGGCCACCCGGGCTCAGGGATCTCCGAACACCCGGCAGACGTGCAGCTCGTTGGCACCTCCAACGTCGGTCAGCGTGTAGTAGTAGATCAGCACTTGGGACGCGGTGACGTACGCTTCGGGATCGAAGCGGAGCTGCGGCTGGTCGAGATTCACGCGGCGCGCCAGCGGGCGGGTGGGGTCCAGGCTCAGCATCCAGATTTCCCGGTTGCTCTCATCGCCCACGATCTGCACGCCGGTGCAGGTCCAGCTCTGGTCCTTCCACACGAACGGTTCGGCACTGTAGAGCGCCCGCGGAAAATCGCCGGGGATCGACGTCGTGAAGACCCGCGTCCAGTTTCCATCCAGGTCGCGATAGACGCCGATCGACTCGCCGTTGACCAGGCACATCATGACACGCTCGCCGCCGAACTCGGGTGCGTCGTAAAAGAACGCGTCGGTCTTCTCGTCGGTGTCGCTGGTGAGCGGAACGACTTCCCCGGTGAGGACGTCGGCCCGGGCGATCTGAATGACCCCGTCGACCAGCAGCGTCGTCAGCATGGCGTGCTCGCCGGCGATCCAGCGCGGTCCTTGAAAACTGACGCTGTCGATGTGCTGGACCAGCGTTTCGTTGAGAACATCATTCTCGTATGCCCAGTAGATGGAATCGACGCCGCGCCAGAATTGCAGCCGTACGAGCGGGTCCTGCGCATCCTGGCTGGGCAGCAGCCCGTACAGCGGGATCGGACCGATCGACAGTTGCTGCGGCCGCGCCGGCCGCCCGCCCAAGCGGGTGCGGAAGGCCTGCAAAACACCGTTGCGGTCGCGGCCGGTGAAATAGACCGCCGGCCCGGAAGTCGAGAAACCGAATTCCGGCCCGTTGAACGTGTTCTCCATCGGGGCGGCGGTGCCCAGCCTGCGTCCCTTGCCGCTGGCGGGATTGAGCGCGCCGCTGGCCTCGTTGACGCCCGCCAGCCAGACCGCGCCGCCGTCGTATTCCTGCCACACGATCTGTTTTTGCGCGGGCCAGAACTCGGGATCGAGATACCCGACGCGCTCATCGCCGATGCGCTCGTCGATGACGATGAGCTGGGCGCCGGCGGGTAACGCGGCGGACAGGAAGAAGGCGAGCAGGCCAGCGGCCAGCGCGCGGGCGGACGCGATGGGTGTCAACGGAAATCCTCGCGAGGGACGACGGCGCTGCGGAACGCACCAATCATGCTAGCGTATTCGAGGCCATGGACGCAATGCGTTCGAAAAAACCTCAGCGGCCCATAACTACTCGCGCAGCTCGATGATCGGGGGCAGCACGTGCTGCCCGTAGATGTTCGCGAAATCCACGACCAGGTTCCGCACACCGTTGTTGGGCAGAGTGACTTGCAGCACGCCGGTTGCCGGGTCGAAGCGGAAGTCCAGCGGCGCGGCGCCGGTCCGGGCGCGAATGCTGCTTACGAGGAGCTTCGGGAGATTCGAGCCGAATCCGCCGCGGTCGCGCAGCCCGTCGTCGAGCATCAGGCGCGCCGTCCGCCTGCGGCCGTTTCGCTCGGCCTGAATGTCGAGCAGCTCGACCCGCGGCAATCCGCCTTGCGCCCAGCGAGCCAGGCCGAGAAACAGCCCGTACGCCTCCCGGCGGTTGTAGAGCGGGTCGCGCAGCCGTTGCTCCTCGCTCGGGCTCGAGTGAAACGACGCCTCGGAAAGCACGGCCGGCACCTGCGCCTGGCGCAGCACAGCGAACCCGTCCCCGGGATAGATGGCAAAATCGCTGACCACGGCACACTCGATGTGCTGCTCGAGTCGCAGGGCGTCGGCCAGGCCGGCGGCCAGGTGCCGCGCCGCCCCCAGGCTCGCCGGCGAATCGTCCGGCTCACCGTGGTAATACACCGACGTGTAGTTGATCTCCGGATTTTCGGCGGCATTGTGGTGAATCGAGAGGAACAGGTCCGCCCGCAGCCGATTGGCGATCCCGATGCGCTTCTGCAAGTCAACCGCGTTGGTCGGATCGAGGGCGATGTCGTCTTCGCGCGTCAGGGTCACGGCGGCGCCGGCCGATTCGAGGAACTCACGCAGGAAGCGCGCCACGCGCAGGTTGACTTCGGCCTCGCGCAGCCCGGTCGGACCGCGCTTGTAATTGGGAATGTGAGCATCTCCGCCGTGTCCCGCGTCCAGCACGATCGATACGCCCGCCAGGAAACGCGCATAAGGCGGCAGCGGAAAGCGCGGCTCCGGCTGCGCACTCCAGGTGTAATCGTGCGGGCGGGTCTTGAGTGGATCAAGCCCGGCGCCATCCGTCGACACCAGCCGCGGACGCGCCCCGAACGCCGCGAACAACACGGCCATCACGGCCGCGCCCAGCACGCCGGCAACCAGGTGCGTGCCGATGCGTCCGCTGCCGCGGGGCTCGGCCGGAGTGCGGCGTGGTCGCCGCCGACGGCGCTTCCGCAGCGCTTTCCTTGTGACCTCGGACATGGGTCGGCTGCTCGCCATCCTCCCTGACGAACGATCGGCCGGCGCCGCGCGGCTCCTGAGCCGCGCCTACGGTGACGACGGTGAGGCAGCGCTGCTCGGTGCACTGGCCGGAATCTGCTGAAGCGTCGCCTGCACCGCCGCGTCCAGTTGGGGCTCGCGACCGAGCTCCTCGTCGGTCGGGGAGTATTCCACCATGACGTCCGGCTGGGCGCCGTTCAGCTCCATATCAACTCCGCCGGGAATCGTGTACCAACCGCGAAACGGCATGCGAATCATCGCGCCGTCAATCAGCCCGTAGGCGCCGGTGCTGATCACCGCGCCCCAGGTCGTCATGCCGACCAGCGGGCCGCGCTTCAGGTTCTTGAACGCGTGCGAGACAATCTCCGCATTCGAATAGCTGAACTGATTGCACATCATCGTCGCGGGCTTGGTCCAGGCGTAGAAGATCAACCGGTCCTGCGGATAGCCAGGCTGGCCGCCGCGCCCAATCGTGTAGGCGTGCCGCCGCACATTCAGCACGGCCATCACCCAGTCGGCGGTCCAGCCGCCGCCGTTGTTGCGCACGTCGATGATCAGGCCCTCCTTGCCGTTGGCGGCGGCGTACAGATCGCGCTCAAAGAGATGGAATTCGGCGGCGCCCATGCCCTCGATGTGCGCATAGGCGACCCGACCGGCGGACTTAGCTTCGACGTACTTGCGATTGGCATCGACCCAGGCCTGGTAGCTGAGGTCCGCGAATTCGCCGTACGCGATCGGGCGAATGACCAGCTCGCGCGGCGCAGGCTGGCTGGCCGCGGCTGCCGACGCTGGCGCGCTGGCCGCGGGCTGCGAGCTTGCGGTCGGCTGGCTGCCGGCGGGGGGCTGCTCATGGGCAAGGCGCGCTTCGCCGGCCGTGAATTCAAGGATGACGGGATCGCCGACGCTGTCGATCAGGGCCGATTCGACGGCCGCATCCGGGCCGACCGTCCGGCCGTTCACGCGCAGCAGCACGTCGCCCACGAACAACCGGCTTTCGGCGCGATCGGCCGGCGATTTCGGCAGGATCGATGCGACCCGCAGCCCCGGCCCGACAAACTCGCGATCGAACCGGCAGCCGAGGTATCCGATGCGCTCGACGCTTCGTCCGCTGGCCGGACCGAAGATGCCCTGGTGCGAGCCGTTGAGCCGTCCCTGAAGCAGGTTGAACATCTCGTTGAACTCGTCCCAGGTGTGCAGCTTCAGGGCGAACTGCTTGTACTGCGCGGTTAACGCCGGCCAATCGAGGCCTTTGAGCGTCGGATGATAGAAGCGTGCTCCGAGCATGCGGGCGGCATCGTCGAACTTCTGCGCGGCTTCCTGCGCGAATTCGATCGCCATCTTCGCCCGGAATGCGTAAGTCTTTTTGTCGCCGCCGCTGGCTGTGCACGACCGCGGCACGCCGCCGGCGAGGTAGTACAGCGTCTTGCCGTCAAGACTCCAGTGCAATCCGCCGGCCGGCCCGCTGATCATCTCCTTGCGCTCCTCGCCGTTCCACTTGATGCTGTAGACCGCCGGGCCGCCGCTGTGGCCGGAGAGGAATACGAATAGCGCGCCGTCCGGCGAGAGGACAAAGCTGGATTGCTCATCGGGCAGACTGGTCACGCGCCGCAACCGTCGGTAGGCCGTCGTCAGTTCCCACTCGTATTTCTCGGCGGCCTCCTCCTGCTTGTCTTTTTCTTCCTTCTTCTCCTGATCGGGCTTGGCGCCGGGCTGCGCGAGGAATTCCTTCAGCGCGGCCCGCAGCCGTTCCTCCAAGGACGGCCCGGCCGGCTCGCAAGGGGCTGGAGCGCTCATTGGCGCGCTGGCCGGTGCGCTGGCTGCCGGTTCGCCGGCCAATCGGATCTTGCCGCTCGCGGCGCACTCTGTGGGCGGCTTGCGCTTCTTCGCGTTCTCCGCCGCCTTTTCAAAGTACGCGTTCAGGTCGATGGTCGACTTCTCGTCCAGCGCCGGCGAGAGAAAGGCGAAGTAGATGTCGCTGTCGAAGCCCGCCCGGGTCGAGGAAAAAGCCAGCATCTGCCCATCCGCCGACCACTGCGGGTTCACGTCGTTGTCGGGGTGCTGCGAGATGTTCACCGCGGGCCTGGAGCCATCCGCCGGCACAATCCAGACGTCGGCGTTGTACTCGGCGTCCTCGACGTGATAGGCGAGCCACTTGCTGTCCGGCGACCAGCGGAAAACCGGCCATTCGAACGCTTCCAACAGCGTCTTCTCCTCGCCGCTGGCGAGATCCCGCACGATCAGGTGACCCAGCCCGCGCGCGAAGGCCAGCTTGGCTCCGTCGGGCGAGAGCTGCGGATAAAGCTCCATCTGCGGATGGTCGGTGACGCGCTCGATCTTGAATCTCATCGACTCCGAGAGCGCCTTGGCGGGCTGCTCGGCCGAGGTGGCGCGATAGACGTCCTCCTGACCGTCGCGATCGGAGACGAAGAACAGCGCTTTGCCATCCGGCGACCAGGTGACGTACCGATCGCGGGCGGGAGAGTCGGTCACGCGGCGCGTCAGCTTGCCTTCCTCGGTCCTGATCACGAAGATCTCGCCGCGCACCACCAGCGCGACTTCCTTGCCGTCGGGCGAAGCCTCGGCCTCCTCGGCGTTGGTGGTGAACGTTTCCAGGTCCGTCGTGATCGTGGTCGAATCGCCGCCGGCAGTGACCGTAATCTCGCGCGCCGCGCCATCCGGCAGCGGCATCAGGAAGATTCTGTCCCACTGCGTGTAGGCCAGCAGGCGTCCGTCGGCGGAAACGGAATAGTCGCGAATGCGCTCGCCCGTCAGCTTCGTGACCGCGCGGGCTTCGCCGGCCAGCGGCTGATACCAGACGTTATGCGTCTGGCTCGGGTCGCGGTCGGACAGGAAGTAGAGCCCGCGCCCGTCGCGGTCCCAGACGGGCAGCATGTCCGCGCCGTCGAATGTCGTAAGCTGGCGGAACGCGCCGCTGGCCACGTCGCGCACCCACAGATCCCAGTCGGCGCTGCCGCGGTAGCCCCAGCGCCACCAGCGCTCGCCGCCGCGCGCGAAGGCGATCTGAGTGCCGTCCGGGCTGACGTGCGCGTCGCTGCCCTGCGCGTCCCAGATTCGAAACGCCTGTCCGCCGGCGACCGGCACGCGGTACATGCGCGGCATCCACTGGATTTCGCCGGCCTGACGCGAGTGAAAGTAGACGTACCGTCCGTCCGGCGAGAAATCGGTGGGAAGCTCCGCCTGGTCGCTGAACGTCAGCCGCCGCACGTCCTCACCGTCGGCGGTCATGACGAACACGTTCATCGCGCCGTGGCGGTTGGAGGCGAAGGCAATCTGCCGGCCGTCGCGCGACCAGACCGGGTAGCCCTCGTAGGCTGCGTGCACGGTCAGCCGCCGGGCGGCTCCGCCCTCGCTGGCCACGGTCCAGAGGTCGCCGGCCCAACTGAACGCCAGCAGCCGGGAATCGGGCGACAACGCCAGGTGCCGCGCGTAGACGACCGAGTCGGCCCGGGCGGTCGTCGCCAGCATCAGCCCGCTGAGCACAAGGCAACGGATCCCGCGTCGCGCCCAAGTCATTCTGGTCTCCTTTCGCTCCCGCGCCAGACCGCGCAGTTCGACCGGCATTCTATGTCGCCCGTCGCTACTCTGCGCCGTTGCGGGGGGCAAACGCGGGAAGCGGAGACAGCCGACACTGCCTGCTGCGTTCTGGCGATCGCGGCGGCGGTCGGCATTCGGTGACCGGCCGTGCCAGTGGGCCGCCGGCAACGGGTGGCGGCGTCGTCTTCGGCGCGGCATCGCGGATGAAGATGCAACGGCCCGGCGCGCGATGCGCCGACACAGCCCGAGACGGCAGCCGAAATCGCCGGT
>CAYOHG010000048.1:0-11407 GCA_964403685.1 uncultured Planctomycetales bacterium | reverse complement strand
GGGCCAAGCTGACCTCACCGGCGACTGGCAGCGCGCCGCTCGTCCCGGCGGGGGCGCCGTGGATGACCGTGCGTTCCGGCCCCGCGATCGACTACACGCCGCATCGGCACACCATCGCCACCATCGAGCGAGGCGCCCGCGAGCGGCTCGCGGTGGCCACACGGTATCGCGCTCAGTCCAGCGGCGCGGAGACCCACCGGGTCATCGAGCCGGGGGACCAGCCGGTCGGCCTGGGCCAGGCCGACAATGTACGCGTTGCTCGGCAGATAATCGCTGACGTGCACGCCGACGGCCTCGAGAGCCGCACGCCGCTCGGGAGACATCGGACCGTCGAGTTGAAGAACGTAGTGCTGCGATTCCGAGAACGCCGCGGGCGGCTGGGCCAGCAGGTTCGGGCGGGCGTCGGTCACGACGGTTTCGGCGGCCAGCTCGAGCAACCGCGGGGCCAGGTGCCCGTTGAAAATGCCCGCCGGTCCGGCAGCCCACGCTACGCTGGCTGTGATCCACAGCCCACCGATCGAGATTAGCCATCGCTGCATGTTGAGACCTTCCTCCGAGTCGACGGATTCCAGATGCGCGTCGCTACCCCGCAGGCCAAGCGCGCAGTGTCGTGCCGCGACGCAGACCGGTGAGCTAGTTGCAGCAGGACCGCGGTCGGCAGACGGTCCCAGTAGTTTTCAGGACCAGCCGGACCGCCGTACGGCAGCTCCCACGTGGGGCGCAGACGGCGCCTCGCCGGCGACCATTCTAGCCCGCCGCCGGCCGTTTCGCGAGTCGAATACCGTGGCTTGCATTCGCGCTGTCCGCCGCCCACAATCGAATGCCCATGCCCGACAACCTGCCAAACCGGATCACGCTCCTGCGACTCGGTATGGCGGTCGTTTTTTTCGCGGTCCTCTCGTTCTATGCCGCCGGCAACCTGGGCACCCGGTGGATCCTGCCTGCCGCCTTCTGGATTTACCTCGCGGCGGCGATCTCGGACGTGATCGATGGCTGGCTGGCGCGGGCCTGGAATCAGGTTACCGCGTTCGGGCGGGTGTTCGACCCGGTAGTCGACAAGGTCCTTGTCTGTGGGGCGTTCGTCTTCCTGGCCGGACCGGGGTTTATCGACCCTGCCACTCGAGTCAGCGAGTCGGGCGTCGCTCCCTGGATGGTCGTCCTGATCCTCTTCCGCGAGTTGCTGGTCTCGGCGATTCGGGCGCTGGCCGAGGCGCAGGGAACGGCCTTCGCGGCGAACTGGGTTGGCAAGCTCAAGATGTTCGTTCAATCGGCAACCGTCTGCGTCGTGCTCGGCGTGCTGGCCTGGCACCGCGAGACTCTGGGCTGGCTGCGCGTCGCGAGCATCTGGATCACCGTGCTGGTCTCGGCCTGGTCCATCTACGCCTACCTGCTTCGGGCCCGTGAGCTGCTGTTCACCCGGCCCGGAACCGACGCGACCAACGACCCTCGGCGGGCCGCCCCGCCCGGCGACACCCGCTCGGATACAACGGCCGCGCCAGTGGCCGCCGAAGCGAGCCTCTCGGGCGCCGCCGGAGGCCCGAATCCTTGAAACCGCGGCTGGCGGACCACGTGCGCGCCGCTGCTATTACGGTCTTCGGCTGCGGGCACGCTCCCTTCGCCTCCGGCACGTGGGGATCGGCCGGTGCGATCGCGATCTTCGTCGGCATCCTCGCGCTGGCCGGGCCGTTGCGTGCCGGTGGGACGGCGGTTGATCTGCTGGTGCTCGTGCCCGGAGTGGTGATCAGCTCGGCACTGTGCGTCATCTGGGGCGACTGGGCCATCGCACGGTATGCGAGCAGTGATCCCAAGCCGTTCGTACTGGACGAATTCGCCGGGCAGTGGTTGGCGCTGCTGGCGCTGCCGGGTCTGTCCTGGGGCAGTGGCTGGCTGCCCGGCGGCGAGTTTCTCGCGGTGCTGTTCGTACAGTTCGTGCTGTTTCGCGTCATGGACGTGCTCAAGCCCCCGCCGGCCTACCAGATCCAGCGCGTCTCCGGCGGCTGGGGCGTACTTCTCGACGATCTGTTTGCAGGCCTGTACGCCAATCTCGCCGGGCAGCTCATCTGGCGGCTGACGCCGGCGTTCGCGCTGGTTCGCGATTTCGGAGGCGGGCCGTGAACGACGCGATCAAGGCCGCCCTGCTCGGCATCATCGAGGGTCTGACAGAGTTTCTGCCGGTCTCCAGCACCGGGCACATGCTCATCGCCGAGCCGCTGCTGGAGGTGGATCCCGAGCTGCCCTTGTGGCGCGCGTTTCTGTTCGTCAGCCAACTGGGTGCCATTCTGGCGGTTGTGGTCGTGTTCTGGCGCGACCTCTGGCGACGCGTGTTTCACCCGCCCGCCGGCGGCTGGAGCAATCACATTCTGGCAAAACTGGCCGCCGCGATGCTTCCGACCATCGCGGGCGCATTGCTACTGGAGAATTGGATCGAAGCCAACGTCGAGAGCCAGACGGTAGCGCCGATAGCGACGGCCGCGGCACTCATTCTCGGGGCGGGAGTCATGGAGCTGATCGACCGCCGCTGCCGCCGCAGTCGCCCCATGACGCTCGACGACATCACACTCAAGCAGGCCGCGCTGATCGGGCTGATTCAAGTCATCAGCATCTGGCCGGGCGTCTCGCGGGCCGGTGCCACCATTCTGGGGGGCATGGCGCTTGGGCTGACTCCGGTAGTCGCGACCGAGTTTTCCTTCTACCTGGCTATTCCGACCATGTTCGCCGCCGCCGGTTATCGGCTGCTCAAGCATGGCGACGAGCTGACCACTCCGATGGCGAGCGTGCTGCTGCTGGGGACGGCAGTCGCTTTTGTCACCGCGCTGCTGGTGGTGGTGGCGTTCATGGGTTATGTGCGGCGTTATCGCTTTACGGCTTTCGCGGCTTACCGGGTGCTGCTGGGGGCGGCGGTGCTGCTGTGGGCCTACTGGCGATAGCCCCGTTCCCATCGCAGCTCGACAGGCCAGCCAGGCGACACGTCAACAACGCAATGGCTCAGAAAGTGCCGGCCTGCTGGATGTAGACTCTCTCCGATCCGCCGCGTTTCTCGCGACGGCGTGGGAAGCGGCCCGGCGCCCCGGCATTCGGCCCTTCAAACCGCCGACCCTTCCACCGGCAAACGGGTTTTCACAGAGCCCCTGGATTTCAAGGTATGCCCAACCCTTCGTCCCTGCGTCCCCTAATCCCTCAATCCCTCAAACGCGCGATTTCTCCCCAGCCTACCGCACCCCGAACGTCACGGTCACGACCGCGGTCACGTCCTTCTCAATGGTGGACGTGTCGTAAATGCCGTAGTCAGCTACCTCGGTCGAGTCCGGCTGCGTGATTTGCAACACACCCATATGAACGCTGCGAACGCCTCCGAGTGCTGCACCGGTGTTCGAGGCGATGGTCTCCGCGCGGGTGCGAGCGTCCTGAGCGGCAACCCCGAGCAGCTCAACTTTCAGCTCGGACAAGCGCGTGTAGTAATATTCTGGCGGCTGCGAAATGACGAGCATGCCCTGCTCGATCAGCTTCGTCACCTCGCCGGCCGCCTGATTGACGCGCAGGACCGACTCCGTCGCGACCACCAGTGTCCGCGAAAGCGAGTAGCCGGCGACCTGCCGCGTTTCGATGCCCTTCTCGTCGCGGGTGTAGTGCGTGGTGGTCTGGATCGCGGCCAGACCGATCTCGGCGTCGGCAAAGCCGCGCTGCGACAGAAAATCGCGCACCCCAGCCACGGTCGCCTCCAGCCCGCTGAACGCCTCTCTGAGTTCCGCATGGTCCGAGCGCACGCCTATTCGCCACACCGCCCGGTCCGACGTGATGCGCTGGCGCGTCGATCCCTTGACAGTGATGGTATCGTCGCTGCGGCGGTCCTCGGCGCCGCGGGCCTGGTAAGCCCGTGCGGCGACGACCGTGCTGGTGACAATGCTGACGACCAAGGCGAGCGAGATGACACCCGCCGCCCCACCGGCGGACAGACGAACGCGATATTCCATGAGCGCTCCTCCGTGAGCGACGAAGACGTGATCGGAAATGGCCCCTGCCCGCATGCATTATACCACGTATTGTCCTCCATTGCGCGCCAATGGGTGGAAAGAATTTTCCACAATGCCCGTTTTGTGGTGCTACGCACGCTCCGCGACGCCACGTCGGGCCGCGGCCGGACCAGCACCGGCTCTGGCGAGCGCCGAAGGTCGTATTCATGCACAAACTCTGGACCCGCGGCGATTACCCGATTTCCACCGACCCAGCTCGGCTGGACATTCAAAGCCTTCACCGCATGTTGTCTCAAACCTACTGAGCCGCCGGGATCCCCCGTGACGTGCTTGAGCGCAGCGTGGCGGGGTCGCTGGTCTTGGGAGTCTACCACCCGTCTGGGCCGGTCGGCGTCGCCCACGTGATCAGCGACTTTGCCACCTTCGCCTATCTCTCCGATGTAGTCATCGATGAGGCTCATCGTGGCGGCGGCCCGGGCCAATGGCTGGTCGACGCGATCCTCTCGCACCCGCGCCTCGAGGGACTGCGGCGCTGGCTGCTGGTCACAGCCGACGGCCACGGGCTGGACCGCAGGTTCGGCTTCGCGCCGCTGGCCGACCCGCACTCATACCTGGAGCGCGTCCAGCGGGACGCCAGAGGTCGGTCCGGTGAGCAGGCCGTGAAGTACCTGGGCCGCCGTACAGAACCCGACTTCGAGCTGCCGGGGCGCACTCAAAATCGACTTTCATCCGCGAAGTAGCGCCCGTAGAATACGAACCTGCTTCGTCCGACACAGTGCGCATCCGAGGGGATAAGAGCATGCGGTCCAGACGGTTATGTATCGTTGCCGGTATCGCCGCGGCGATTCAGACGAAGCTTGCGCCGGCCGCACCGCCCGCCGGCCTGGTCGAGCTTCGCCCGCTGCCGCGGCCGCCGGCCGATTGCGTAACGCCCGCCACGCGTGACTGGGCCCGCCAGCAGATCGCAGCTTATGAGGCCGAGTTCGGCCCGCTGTCACGCGGCACCGTTCGCGGGACGCCCGAGCCGATCCAGTTCTTCCCGATCGCGGGCAATCTGTATCAGGACATCTTCATGGGCTCGTTCGTCGATCTCGACCCCTCTCCCGGCTGGATCGATTTCGACTGCACCGACTACACCCGCGACACCCACGAGGGCATTGACGCGGGTCCACGCTGGTTCGCCGAGCAGCGTATCGGCGTGCCCGTGTTCGCCGCTCAGGACGGCGTCGTGATTGTCGCCGCCGACGGCGAGGACGACGAGAACACGGCCGGCTCGACCACCCCCGGCAACCTGGTTTTCATCGATCACGGCGATGGTCAGGTCGGCTACTACTACCATCTCAAAAAAAACAGCGTCGCCGTGGCGGTGAATGACACGGTGCAAGCCGGTCAGCAGATCGCGATGGCGGGCAGTAGCGGCTACAGCTTCGGTCCGCACCTGCACTTCGGCCTGACCCGCGACGATGTGATCTACGAGCCGTTCGCGGGCGACTGCCGCCCCGGTCTCAGCGGTTGGCGCACGCAGCCGGCCATCGACCGCTCGCACTACTTCTGGGACTTCGGCATCACGCATCAGGACCTGAGCACCGTGCCGTGGTGGCCTGAGCCGTTCCCGCGCGATGGGCAACTCGCGATCACGGATTCCTTCATGGAGTTCTGGGTGCTCGGCGCCGGCCTGCCGGCCGACAGCACCTGGCGGGTGAAATTCCGCCGGCCCGACGACACCATCGTCTTCGACTCGCTGGAGTGGCCCTACGGCAACAGCGAGCTGTACCAGTGGTACCTCACCTGGTGGCACTACCCGCTCGACATCATCCCCGACATCCAAAGCACCGCCGGCACCTGGCACGTGATGCTCGAAATGAACGGGGTGTTGATGATCGACGCGCCGCTTGAAATGCGCCCGGCGCGCACGCCGGATTTCAACCATGCTCCCGAGCCGATCAGCGTGTCGATCGATCCGCCGACACCGACCGCCGCGGACATCCTCGCCTGCCGCGTGTCGACCTCCCGAACGCTCGACGACGTCGACTACGACGTTGTTCAATACCGCTACGTCTGGCGTGTCAACGGCGCGATCATCCGCGACGTGACGACCGCGGCGCAGGCCGACATGATCCCTCGCGGCAGTGCCATTGCCTGCGACGAGGTCACCTGCGACGTGACGCCCGGCGATGGCGACGCCTGGGGGCCGACGGCGCAGGTCGGCGTCAACATCGCGGCCGCCTGTGTAGGCGATCTGACGGACGACGGTTTCGTGGACCTTTCGGACCTGTCGATCGTGCTGATTCACTTCGGGCAGTCTGCTGTTGCCTGCGCTGAGGGCGACCTGGACGCCGACCACGACGTCGACCTGGACGACCTGTCCCTACTGCTTGTGCGGTTCGGCACCGCTTGCCCCTAGCGGTGCGATTGTGAGGCCGTCGTTAAGCCCGCACGCGACATCCCGCATCTGGCGCGATCGAGGGCGAATTAGCCGCGTGTGTGGCGGACATTAAATTGGGGTTGCTTCGCAACGCTCGTGCCGGGTAAACTGGTTCTCACAGGGGCGCTCCCGCACTGCTACAGGACGGTGCGCGAGCCAAACACCATCATCCAGAACATTCGGCGCTGCGCGGCCCGTTCAGCTGCGTTGATCCGCCGCAACCGGGAGGAAAGCGAATGCTCAGAACGATCATCGTCTCGACGGTCCTGCTGACCGTAACCGCTATCGCGGATGCCCAGCTCATCGTGGGCAACGATCAGTCCGGCACCGCCACCATTTGGAACGTCGACCCGACCGACGGCTCCGCGACGGCCCTGTACTCGTCTTCGACAAGCGAGGCCAAGCCGTGGGGCATGGCGTACGACCCCAGCACCAACACGCTCTACTGGAACAATGGATCGACGCTCTACAGCTCGCCGTTCGGCCCCACGCTCACGCCCACCAACCTGGGCACCATGATGTTCGGCACTTCGTCGGTGAACTTTGTCGGGCTGGGTTTCCACGCCGGCAAGCTCTACGGCACCCGCAACATCTCTACCGAGGCCGTCTACGCAATCGACCCAGGCACGCTCGTGGCGACGCAGGAGTACGTCTACAACTCCTCGTTCGACTTCGGCGGGCTGGATTTCGACGCGACCACCGGCCTGCTGTACGGGCTGAGCGACACCGCCCCAAGCGGCTCGGTCAGGGGTCTCTACGAGCTCGACTACACCGCCGACACGACCACCTTCCGGGCGCCGTATCCGGCGGGCGAAACCGACATCGATGGTTTGGCGGCCAACGCCGGCCTGGCCTACTACGTCTCCGACGGCCCGAACACGACGCAGGCCAATTTCTACGTGTTCGACATCGCCAGCGGAACGCAGGTCGGCACCATCGCCTCGCCGTTTACCGGCAGCGGGACGTTTTCCGCCGCCGCCTGGGTTCCCGAGCCTTCGACGCTCGCACTGCTGACGCTGGCCGGCCTGGCCGGATTGCGTCGGCGCCTGTAGGAACCACGCTCTGGCCGCAATCGCGGCCGAGTGTCGCACACGAGGGTCCAGCGAAACCCGGCCCCGGGGTTACGCTGGGCCCTCGGCCGTCCACCACGGCACGCTTCGCGTGAAGACCGTGGCCGATCGGGTCCGCACTCGACGGAATCGGCTGCAAAACCCCCGTGCGGCGCAGCCGGGGCGGTGCCGTCCCGCGCTCCGATCGAATACCATTCCGCAACCATGAGCGACCTGATTCACGACCGAGTTCATAAGCTTGAGAAGATCCGCGCCCTGGGGATCGACCCGTACGGCGGGCGATTCGCGGGCGTCGCGCAGAATTCGGTGATTCGCACGTTTGCCGAGCGCACGGCGATTGAGCCTGGACAGATTCTCGCGGGCGATCCGGCCCGGTTCCGCGCCGCCGGCCGTGTGCAGCTCCTGCGCGATACGGGCAGGCTGATCTTCATGACGGTGCGCGACTGGACCGGCGAACTGCAATGGGCGCTCTCGAAGAAGGCGATCGAGGAATTCACGCCGGCGGCTGAGCAAGCGCCGCCTGCCCCGGCCGCGGACCCTGGGTTTCCCGCCGGCGCGGTCGCCTGGCAGGTTGCCAAGCTGCTCGACCTGGGCGACATCGTTGGCGCCGAAGGCCAGCTCGGCCGCACCAAGACCGGCGAACTGACGCTGTGGGTCGACCGCTTCACGCTGCTCAGCAAGGCGGTGCGCCCGCCGCCGGAGAAGTGGCACGGCCTGACGGATGTCGAAGCGCGCTACCGGCGGCGATACGTCGACCTGCTGGCCAACCCCGAGAGTCAGCAGCAGTTCATCCGCCGGGCGCGGATCATCGATCACGCCCGCGGCGTACTGCGGCGGCGCGGGTTCATCGAGGTGGAAACGCCGGTGTTGCAGCCGATCTACGGCGGAGCGGCGGCGCGGCCGTTCACGACGCATCACAACACGCTGGACATGCGGCTGTACCTGCGGATTTCGCCGGAGCTGTACCTGAAGCGCTGCCTGGTGGGCGGGCTGGAGCGCGTCTACGAGTTTGCGCGCTGCTTTCGCAACGAGGGCATCAGCCCGCGGCACAACCCCGAGTTCACGATGCTGGAGCTGTACCAGGCTTACGGCGACTACCACGACATGATGGAGATCACCGAGGAGATCATCGCCGGCGCGGCGCGCGAGGTGATCGGCTCGACAAAGATCGCGTTCGCGGGCCGGGAGATCGACTATTCGACTCCCTGGCCGCGACGGCGCTACGCCGACCTCTTTGCGGAACACGTCGGCATCGCGATTTCCGACATTGGCGCGATCCGGACGCGGGCGGCGGAGCTGCACCGCGGCCAGCATGTTTCGCTTGATCCGACCAAGGCCGACGATGCGGTGGTCGTTTCGGCGCTGTTCGAGCACTACGTCGAGGACAGGCTGATCGATCCCACGTTCGTGATCGACTACCCGGCGCCGCTCTGCCCGCTGACGAAGCGCAGCCCGCGCGACCCGCACTTCGCGCTGCGCTTCGAGTGCTTCATCAACGGCATGGAGATGGGCAACGCCTACAGCGAGCTGAACGACCCGCAGGTGCAGCACGCGACGCTCAGCGCCCAGCTTCGGGGCGAAGGCGAGGAGACCATGGCCGTGATGGATGAGGATTTCGTAGAGGCGCTGCAATACGGCATGCCGCCGGCCGGCGGCCTGGGCATCGGCATCGACCGGCTGTGCATGCTGCTGACCGGCAGCGCGAGCATCCGCGAGGTGCTGTTGTTTCCGTTGCAGCGGACCGAGAAGGCCTGAGTCGCGCGTGGCCGGGGACTTGGGGCCCTGGCATCCCTCCCCCCCACTCTACAGCACCGCCTTCACGTCTTCGCGCTCGATCACCGCGGAGTCTTCCTGGAACTGCCGCTCGTTGAACAGCGCCATGAAGGCGATGGCGGCGATGATCGTCACGGCGATTGGAACGAGGAAGATCATCGCCCAGTTGTGGCCCTTGCCGGCTTCGAAGAAATACCCGGCGATCTGACCGGCCAGCAGGCTGCCCAGCAGCATGCCGACGCCGTTGGTGGCGAACACGATCAGCCCCTGCGCGCTGGCCCGCACATCCTTGTGAGCCAGGCGCTCGACGGCGATCATCCCACCCACGAAGAAGAACGAGTAGCAGATGCCGTGCATGGTTTGCGCCGCGACTACCAGCCAGGTCGGCTCACCGATGGCAAAAATCGCGTAGCGCACCGGCCAAGCGAGAATGCCGAGGAAGATCGTCGCCCGCATGCCCAGGTACTTCAGTGACGGCGCCAGCAGCAGCATCAGCGCAACTTCAGCGATCTGCCCCAGACTCATTGCGAAGTTGGCACGGCTCTCCGGCAGCCCGACGCCAGTGCCGGTTTCCGTCAGGAACAGGAACGTTAGGTTGTAATAGAACGGCAGCTCGATCGCGACGATGAAGGAGATCACCAGCAACACCGCAAAGTTGCGATTCGCGCACAGCTTAAGGGCCTCCAAGAACGCGTACGGGTTCTTGGCGTGCTTGGCCGGCGGCGTATTCGGCAGGGTCAGGCAATAGACGCCCATCACCACGGACAACAACGCGGCGGCCAGCAGGCAGTCACCCACGTGGGATACGCCCGGGGACTGCTTCTCCCAGTAGGCCAGGTACGCGCTCATCGCCCAGTTGATGAAAATCCAGCCCAGCGTGCCCCACACGCGGATCGCGCCGAAGTTCTTCGAGTCCTTCATGTGATAAAACGCGATTGCGTTCGTCAGCGCAATCGTCGGCATGTACAGGACTGCGTACGCGAGAATCACTCCGAACAGCGCGGCGAAATCCTTCTGCTGCCAGGCGAAATAGAGCAGCGCGCCACCGGCAAGATGCACGCAGCCCGTGAAGATCTGGTTGGGCAGAAACCGGTCGGCGATCCAGCCGGCAATCAGGGGCGAGAGCATCGCGCCGATCGCAGTGGTCAGGTACACCAGGTTGATTTGCGGATCGGTGAATCCCAGGTTCTTCATGTGACCCGCGACGAGCACCGCCCACGAACCCCAGATCGCGAACTCCAGGAACATCATGATCGACAGCCGCACCGTCAATCCGACCGAACCCGGCGCGGGCACCGCCGCCGCCGATGTGCCTTGCGTTGCGCTCATGGCATCTCCTGGACGAAGCGGATCGGGCCGCCATCGTGCGAACGCGCCGATCGTGCGGAAGAAGCGAACCCGAAAACGGTCAAGGCATCCTAGCGTTTGGAATTCCAGCCGTCGACCGGCGCCGGCATCCTCACCGCCGCGTGCGGCCGGGAGACGTTGCCGCGCCGGCGACGTTGCCAGGCCGGCCACGCACCGCCGGATCGCTTCGCTCAGCTTCGCGTCGTGCGGAGCCGCCGAAGCCGGCGCGAGCCGACCTGGTTTCTCGCCGGGCGATTTCGACTGGTCGCAAGCCCGGCCGCGGTCTACGATTGGCGTGCCTCCGCGACTCGGCCGCACCCGGACAGGTCATCCGTGGTCGCGCTGACGTCACCCGGCTCGCGCGGGGCGTTGTCTGAGAGCACCCTCACTGAGGATCCCGACCTCCCGCTGGAGAAGCACCGATGTCCGCAACTGTCCGCCGACTCGCCGCTGCGCTCACCTTGATCGGCTTCGCCGCCGCGTCCATCAGCGCCGCCGACGAGGTCGAACTCAAGCACCATTTCAAGCCCGGCACGACTCGCATCGTCGAGATGACCGAGTCCGCGACGCAGATCATGAGCGGCGCGCTGGCCGGCGAAGGCGGCATGAAGTCCGACAGCGGCTCGGTCTACACCTTCGAGGAGAAAGTGCTCGACGCCGGAGCCGATGCGAACCGGGTGCAGACCACCTTTCAGCGCGTCATGCTCAAGCTCGCACACCCGATGGCCGGCAGCCACGCTTTCGACAGCGACAGCGGCGAGAAGCCCGACGACGCCAACAGCATGTCGCTGATCGCCGCCCCCTGGGTGGGCAAGTCGCTG
>CAYOHG010000047.1:0-11453 GCA_964403685.1 uncultured Planctomycetales bacterium | reverse complement strand
GATCACCCGATCACCCGATCGTCCAATCACTGGCGGCGTGTGCGCGCTGGGATGGTCGAGCGGGGCTGGGTCCACCCCCCAGAGGGGGCGCTGAGCTCAAAGGGGATCATTGATGAATCGGCGGCTCGTTTCGACCATCGTCGCTGCGGTCTCCATTTGCCTGTGGTTCGGTCAAGCTGCGAATGCCGAGGAGCCGCTGATCCCAATCTATGTCGGGTGTGGGTTTGCGATCAATTGGACGCAGTGCGAGGGCTGTGAGAACGCCGCGGACGACTGCCACTGCGATGAAGTTCTGACAGACTGCAAGACCAATCACCGCGTTTGTTACGCAGGTTATCGTGCGTTTGACGACTGCGACTACCCGCCATGCGTCTACGTGTTCAAGGCCAAGGCTAGGTGCTGGAAGCGGTACCAGTGCAACGATGACAGCGGAGAGGACGGCGGCGATTGCAGTGTAAGCAGCCATTGTACCACCTCCGAGGAGTGGGTGGAAGAGGGCTGGGGCTACCGCTATTGGAACGCATTCCAGAATTGCGTCCAACGCTGATCGCCCGGGTGTTGCGCGATCGCCCGACGCCACATCTTTCGCAACGCGCACCCCTTGGTGGTGCGGTCCTCCCGTTGCGATTGACGGCTGAGATTGCGGATAGCCCGCGTGCAGCCATGACGTTAGGCTGATGCCCGGCAGCCGTGGCCCGGTCAGTCGCAATATCCACATTCAAAGGAATGGAAGCATGGTTTGCGGCACGCTCTTGGCGCGAGTCAGTTTGACGTTGCTGGTGGCTTCGGGTTGCGCGGTTGCGCTTGCGGCGGAGGATGCGCGCCAGTTGTCCGCCTCGGGCAGCTCAATTCCACCGGCCCTGCGCGCCTGCATCGAGTATCGCGAAGCGATCCGCAAGGCCGACGTCCGCTGGTCCGGTTCCAGTTCTGCTTCTCAGCGCGCGCCCGGTGTCGAGTTTGGCAGGCGCACTCTGCTGGCCGGCGACGATCTGGCGGAGTTCGATTTTGGGAACGAGCTCGGCGTCACCGGCTTCGATGGGGACACAGGAGCTCCCATCCATCACCCGACCAAGCAGTTGTTCAATCGCGAAATGCGCGTAAGGCACGATGTCGGAATGCCCTATGCAAACGTCGAGCGCGAGTATGACTACAACCCGGATTTTCCCGATGTCCGAACTTTCGGGCTGTTGCCCACCAAGCCGCCCGTCGGCCAATCGCCGGGGGAGTTGCTGCGGACCTATCCTCCCAAGGATGAAACCAAGCGTACCTACTCCCAAGAGCCCGACGGCGACCTGATTGAGGTGACGCTGCACCTGTCCAGCGGCAACGAGGTGCACTGGTGGATCGACCCGCAGCGCGGGCACAATGTCGTGCGCTCCGAGCTGTTTCAGGATGGCAAAATCACCAACTACGCGATCTGCGAGATTCGCCCATTCGGCCAGTCCTGGTTCCCGGCAATCGTGAATTACTACCGGTCCGACCGCGACGTCCCGCTGACCACGCACGTTATCGCGAGCGCCCGCTTCAACGAGGCCGATATGCCCGATGAGCTGGGCATCCGCGACCTGGGTCTGGAGCCAGGAACGGCGCTCCAGTTCGCACCGTCCAAGGGCGAGCTGCGCGGCGAACTTTTTGCCTGGACGGGCGAGGAGATCATGCCAGGCCAGAAGTGGATCGAGCTGCGCGACGCCGGCCTGGTCGAGCCCGGCCCGGGCATCCGCGCATGGGAGCTGTGGTCCAAAGCGGAGAGGACCGGTGAGCCGATCACGGAACAGGTTGACTTGCCCGAGGACATGCGGCGGATCGCGCCGTATTTCGCGCATCTCGCGGCCGCGACACAACCGTCCTCGGCCCCGGCGGAGCATCCGTGGGAGGCGTACACCCGCGAGTTCATCCGCATCGCCGAGTTCGACGATCCGCAGCAGCAGAAGGCTTGGCAGATCTACCACGCGTGCCGCCAGCAGGGCGATGCCTATGTCGCGTCGCGCCGGCCGCAGATCGAGAAGCTGAATCAACAGGCGGAAGAGATTCGCACATCCGGCGACGCGGAGTTTGCGGAGCAACTGGCGGCGCTGGACGACGACCGCCGGCGGTTGTTCGGACCACTGGATCGCATGTTCGAGCGCGTCCTGAAGCGCGACCTGATGAAGCTACTGACCCGCGCCCAGCGCGAGAAGCACTTCGAGCGGTTGGACGCGCTGCTGCCCGGCGGGCTTGCGCCGTAGCGTTGGCCCGCGGTGACCGACGAGGGATGTCTACGGCCCGCGTTTCGCCGTTGGGCGTCGCGGGCCTCTGCGTCCGACGATCACCCGAGCGCGGCGTCGCCCGCGGAGGAGCGATGCTGCGAATGAACGCGCTGGCGTACGTTTCGCGTCGTGGCCGGTTTCAGCGGGCGGCCACCGGACTCAGTGTGCGGCGACGGCGCTGAATTCGCGCTGCTTGACCGGCTCAGGGCGCGGTTCGCTGCGGACGAGTTCTTCGTAGGTCCGCATCATGTGACGGGTGATCGGACCCACCTCGCCCGAGCCGATCGTGCGCTTGTCGATCATGTTGACCGGGATGATCTGCGCGCCGGTGCCGGTCAGAAAAACCTCGTCGGCCGCGTACAGGTCCATCCGCACGAGGTCGCGCTCGCAGACCTCGATGCCCGATTCGCGGCCCAGCCGCATGACCGTCCGACGGGTAATGCCTTCGAGGATGCCGGCCGAGACCGGCGGCGTGAGCAACTGCCCGTTGCGCACGATGAAGACGTTATCGCCCGTCGCCTCGGCCACAAAACCCATGTGGTTGAGCATGATCGCTTCGCCCACCTTGGCCTCGTGCGCTTCGATCTTGCCCAGGATGTTGTTGAGGTAGTTGAGCGACTTGATCTGCGGCGGCATGGCGTTGCAGTGGTTGCGGGTGATCGAGCTGACGATCACGGGCATACCGCGCTGATACATCTCGGGCGCGTACATCTGAATGGTGGCGGCGATGATGGCCACCTGCGGTTTCCAGGTGCGGTAGGGCGAAATGCCCAGAACGCCCACGCCGCGCGTCACGACCAGGCGAATGTAGGCGTCGCGGTCGCGGTTGAGCATGCCGTTGGCGTCCAGCGTTTCGTCCAACGCGCGGCTGATGTCCTCTGGCGTGTAGGGAATCTGGAGCAGAATTCCCTTGAGCGAGTTGAACAGCCGCCTGACGTGCGCCTCGCGCTCGAAGACCCGGCCGTTGTAGCTGCGGATTCCCTCGAACACGCCGTCTCCGTAGAGCAGGCCGTGATCGAAGACGTTCACGTGCGCATCGGCGACCGGCACGATGCGACTGTTGAACCAAATCTTAAGGTTGGGGTTGGGATCGTAGTTTTCGCCAGCGTACGAGCTGCCGAGATTCGACATGACAACACCTCCCGAACGGTCCCGCGGGCTGCGGGCCGCGTGTTTGGCTGTCCAACTGAAGCATATGTCCGCCCATGAGGCGATGCAAGCAAAGCGCGCCGCGGCGGGTTGCGCGGTACGAATCCGCGCGGATCGCGGATATCATGCGGTAGTTCCGCGGGTCGCGCCGCAGCGCCATCCGCGGCCAGCGAGCGACTGTCGCCGATGCACACGCCCCTGCCGATCACCGCGCCGTCCCGTCTCGAAGCGGAGCTTCTGCACCTGCCGGGACTGACGCGCGACGAGCTGCGCGACTGGCTGGTTGCCAGCGGCCATGCGGAATATCGGGCCGAGCAGATCCTCCAATGGATGTACGTGCGGCACGCCGGCTCGTTCGCCGAGATGACCAATCTGTCGCTGGGGTTGCGCGGCTGGCTGAGCGCGCGGGCCTGCCTGCGGGCGGGGCAGTCGCTGGTCCGGCAGGTGTCGGAAGACGGCACGCACAAGCTGCTGACGCGCTGGCCGGACGGGGCCAGCGTCGAGAGCGTCTGGATTCCGGAAGAACGACGGCACACGGCGTGCCTTTCCTCGCAGGCCGGCTGTCCGGTGGGATGCAGGTTCTGTGCCAGCGGCATCGACGGATTGCTGCGGAATCTAACCGCCGGCGAAATCGTCGAGCAGGCCTTGGTGCTCGACGCGCTGGTGGCGCAGAACGCCGCCCTCGCGACTCCGGGGCCGGTCCGCCGGGGGCCGCGGCTGACCAATATCGTTTTCATGGGGATGGGCGAACCGCTGGCCAATTACGACGCGGTGCTGGCGGCCATTCGCCTGCTGAATGCCCCCTGGGGGCTGGAGATCGGTGCGCGAAAAATCACACTAAGCACGGTGGGATTACCCAAGCAGATCCGCCGGCTGGCCGAGGAGCGTTTGCAGATCAACCTGGCTCTGTCCCTGCATGCGCCGGACGACCGGCTGCGGGCCGAGCTGATTCCCTGGGCCCGCGGGATTCCGATCACTGACCTGCTGGATGCGTGCCAGCACTATTTCGAGCGGACCGGGCGCGAGATCACGCTCGAGTACGTCCTGCTTTCGGGCGTCAACGACGGACCCGCGGAAGCCGACGCGCTGGCTCGGATCGCCCGGCAGCTCCGCGCCAACGTCAATCTGCTGCGCTTCAACCCGGTGCCGGGGCTGCCGTTTGAGCGACCGGCGGCGCAGCGCGGGCAGCAGTTTCAGGATCGCCTGCGGGCCCGCGGAGTCAACGCTCACCTGCGGCGCTCGCGCGGCCGCGACGTGCAGGCCGCCTGCGGGCAGTTGCGCCGTGCGCATCAGCCCGCTTCCGGCGGACTTCCGCAATAGGGCCCAAAACGTGTTTCGCGTTCTGCTGGCTCATCCGCTCGACGCCGAAGCCGAGGCCCGGCTTGAAGCAGCCGCGCAGGTGATTCGCGCGCCGCGCGGCGACGAGGATACGTTGATCGGCCTGATCGGCGACTGCCACGGGGTGGTCGCCCGGACGCACACGCCGCTGACGCGCCGTGTGATCGAGACCGGCCGCCACTTGCGCGTGATCGGTGTGGCGGGCGTCGGGCTGGATCGGGTCGACCTGGAAGCGGCCGCCGAGCGCGGCGTGCGGGTTCTGCACACGCCGGGGGCGGCTTCCGATTCCGTGGCCGAGCTGGCGGTCGGCCTGATGATTCAGCTACTTCGGCCGATCCGGGCGGCCCAGCTCGGCTATCGCCGCGGCGCGTTCGTCGAGGCGCGGGCGGCGGCGCTGGGGCACGAATTGCGCGAGCGGACGGTCGGCATTCTGGGCATGGGGCGGATTGGCTCGCGCGTGGCGCGTATCTGTAGCGCCGGATTCGGGGCGCGCGTGCTGTACCGCGACATCGTCGAAGTCGGCCCGTTCCCGTTTGCGTGCGAATCGGTCGAGCTGGAGACGCTGCTGCGCGACAGTGACGTGCTTACGCTGCACGTGCCGCTGACCTCGACCACGCGGCACATGATCGATGCGGCGGCGCTGCGAAAGATGCGCCGCGCCGCGATCCTGATCAACACCGCCCGCGGCGCGGTGATCGAAACCGACGCCCTGGTCGATGCGCTGCGCGGCGGCGCGCTGGCTGGGGCGGCGCTGGATGTGACCGACCCGGAGCCGTTGCCGATCGAGCACGCTTTGTTCACGCTGGAGTCGGCGCTGATTCTGCCGCACATGGCGGCGCGTACACCGGGCGGGCTGCGACGTATGTACGCCGTGGTCGATGACGTGCTGGCGGAGTTAGCGCGCAGCGACGCCGGCTGAACGCTCGTCGCGCGGTCCTTCGATCGTCGCGCCGTCGAGTTGCGCGGTGGAGGCGTTGGGGCGCCGCAATCGGCCGGCGGTGAACAGGAAGCAGGCCAGGGCCGTGGCTGCCGCGCCGGACAGGCCCGCCAGCGCCGCGTTTCGCTGGCGATCGCGCCCGCTGATCGGGTCGATGCGGATACCAGTGACGGCGGCGCTCTCCGCCCGCGGGATGGGTCGCGCGGCGGCAAGCGTCTCTTGCTCTTGTACCAGCGCAGCGAGGCGTTGTTCAGCGGTCGCCAGCGCGGCTTGGGCTTCGAGTCGCTGATGGACGGTGCCACGGGCCTGCTCGAGCCGCTCCATTCCACGCTGAAACAGGTCGAGCAGTTCCGGGCGGTCTTCCTCGGCCGCCGCGAGCGCGTCGCGTGCCGCGCGAATCGCATCGGAGTGTGCGGCGCGGGCCTGCTCGATGGCGGCTTCCTCGAGGCGGTGACGGGCCAGCTCGGCGCGCTGCTCGAGGCGGCCGACCAGGTTGCGGATCTGCCGGTCGCTGGTGTCCAGCCGCGGGTTGTTGGTCAGGTCCGTTGATTTCGCGGCCAGTTCCAGGTGTCCGAGTTGCTCGCGCAGACGCCCCACGTCACTGCGCAGCACCGCCGCAATGACCACGGCGCGGGAGCTGTCGGCGGCTTCACCGGCGAGGCTCTCCACCCGCCGGGCGTAGTCGTCGATCAGCGCCGTTGCGCGGCTCAGCAGGTCCTGGGCGCGCGTCCGCAGCGAGCGCTGCGTCGAGAGCAGCTCCGCCGGCTGCGTCGGGCCGTTGCTGCGCTCCACGCCTTCGCGCTGCGTGTCCCAATCACTCGCGAAGCTGCCCAGGACCGAGTCGAACTCGCTCAACACGTCGTCGCAGCGATCGAGCGCCGCCAGCAGCTCAACGGGCGGCTGAAGTCCGCGCTGCTCAGCCAGCGTGTGGGCCGCGGCCTGCACCACGGCGCGCAGCTCGCGGAGCGGGTCGCTCACCAGCACCATGGACACCGCCAATTCCGTGCGGTGCTTGCGAAGCTCGACGGCCAGTTCGCGGGTGTCCTCGGTGTAGACCGCGTCGGCGGCCAGCGCGGTGTTGAGCATCTCCGAGGTAATGCTGGCGCGGGGCGCGTCTTCGGCCAGCAGGGCGTCCAACTCGGCGCGGCGTGCGGCGACGCTGCGCTCGGTCTCCTGCAAATCCGTCCGCAGGCGCTGAAGCTCCGCAAAGGCGCGCTCGTACGCATCCACCGGCAAGGCCTGCAAGGCCTGCTCGGCCGAGGCGCGGTCCTGCTCGGCCTGCGCCCGGCGCGTTTCCAATTGCGCCATCTGCGATTCCCAGCGGGCCACGGCGGCGGAATCGCGCTCCAGCGGCGGCAACGTGGCCACATGGCGAACGTATCGCTCCGCCACGCCGCGCAGCAGGCCGACGTCTTGCGGCGCCGCGGTTGTCAGTAACAACTCGAACTGCGGTTGATCCGCGGTGGGCCGTGCCTGCACCTGCCCGGCCCGCAGGGCGTTGACCCACGGTGCCGCGAGGTCGCCGAGGTTGGCTGCGGCGCGGTCCGCGTCGAGCAGGCCGGCGATGTGCGCGGCCAGATCGCGTTCACCATCGACCTGGATCATGCAGCTCGCGCGGTATTCCGGGAGCTCGATTTGCCACCAAGCCAGGGCACAGGCCGACCCGACGGCAGCGGAAATCAGCAGTCCGCGCAGCCAGCCACGGCCCGACAGCGCGGCCGCCGGGGGCGCAACCGCCGGCACGATCGGGGCGGGGGCGGGCGGATTCGCCAGCTTCTGCTCCGTGGCCGCCAGCTCGGCGGCGCGGCGGTGCAGCTCGTCGCGCAAGGCGGCGAGCTGAGCGCGCTCCTGCTCAACCTGCTGCCACTCGGCGGCCAGCCGCAGAGTGCTGCCGCGCAGCTCGGCGTGTTCAGCGATCAGTTGCTCGCGGAGTTGCTGGGACTCGTCGAATCCGCGGCGGGCGTCGTCCTGGGTGCTGGCCGCCTGAGCGTACAGCGCGTCGATCTCGGACCGGCGGCGCTCGATCTCGGCGCGCGCCTCGGCGAGCTCGACGGAGTTCATCTCCAGCGCAGTAGCCCGCTGCGTCAGGGCGCGCTCGCGCTGTTCCAGCTCAGCGCGGCGGTCGCGCAACTGGGCCGCGATCGACTCGGTGTCAAGCCGCAGGTTCTCCAGGCGGGCCTGCTCGGCCCGCAGTACGTCCTGCTGGCGCGCCAACGTGTCGCGGGCCTGACCGGCTTCACGCTGCAGGTCCGCCAGCTCGCTGCGCTGCTGCTCAACGTCGTCGCCCAGCAGGCGAAGCTGCTGCTGGCTGAGTTGAATCTGGGCGGCGCGCGCCGCCAGCTCGCCGGCGAACTCGTCCAGCCGGCGGGCTTTCTCGCGCAGTTCGTCGTCACGTTGAAGCAATGCGCCCTCGCGCTGGTCCAGTTCGTCGAGCGCTTCCCGAAGGCTAGCGGCCCGCATCCGCAACGAGCGCGTCTGCTCCTCCAGGACCCGCTGCTCGTCCAGCAAGCCCTCCTCCTGCTCGCGCAGCGCTGCCGCCACAGCCGATTGCCGCTGCCGTTCGGCCGACTCCATCGTATCCAGTTCGGCGCGCCGCGTCGCCAGTTGATCGGCCTGCGCGGCGAGTGCCGCCGCCTGCCCAGCGTGCGATTGACGGCGCTCGGTCCACTCGCTCTGCTGGCGCTCCAGTTCGGCCTGCTGAGCGGCCAGGTCCTCCTTGCGGGACTTGTGCTCCAGCTCGCGCTGCCGTAGCTCCTGCTCGTCGCGCTCCAGCGTGGCGCGGCGCTCGGAAAGCGCCAGGGCCAGCGCCTCGGCGGCAGCGTTTCGCTCGGCGAGCGCGTCGGACTTCATGCTGCTGTCGGGTGCTGCCAGCTCGGACGGCGTTGCCGCCGCGCCGCCGGGCGCAGCGACGGATGGCCTCTGCTGCAACAACTGGCGGACACGCGCAACGCGATCGTGCAGCCAGTTTCGGCGCGGGGTGAAGATGTGGGAATTCCGGGCCGCAGGGGCGGGTGCGTCGGGGCTATCCGGCTGATCCAGGCCGGGGAACAGCTCCAGCAAGCTGCGCTCGACCGATTCGAGTCTCGCTCGCAGCCGCGCGACGACCTGCTCATCGGCGCCGAGTCGGCGGCGCTGCTCGTGCAGCCGGGCGGTCTGCGCGTCGAGCTGAGCCAGTTCGTCGGTGAGCCGCTGCAACCCGCCGGGTGAGCCGCGCTGCTGGTCGAGCGAAGCGCGCAGCGCGCGGTAGCGCGATTGAAGTTCCTTCTCCTGCTCGTGCAGTTGCGACTCGCGCTGCTGCGCATCGTGCAGCCGTGTGCGGATTTCACCGGCCAGCAGGCGGACGATTTCGGCCGGGTCGTCCCCGGCGTTCGGTTCCTCTGAGCGCGGCGGTACAGTCACTTGGGCGGTCGGGGCAATCGCCGGCGGCGGGAAATCCGCAATTGGGGCGCTGGTCTGGTTCATGCGGGCGCACTCCAGTTGCTGTGCCTATCGGGAGCGCGGCTCGCTCCAAACCAAGCTTGACCGTCGACGCCGTGGATCGCGCGGTAGCGCTGCGGCTGCGCTGCGGGCGCAACGAGCATACGAGGATGCGGTCCGGGCGCCGGCTCGGCGGGTGACGACGCGCGGAATTCGCGCCGGGCCGTGTGCTCGCGGCGCCGCGCAGGCCGCCGGGGGGCGCAGTGTTTGCCGGCGCGGTGGGTTGCTACGGCTTGCCGATTTCGCGCGGGACGATGCGGCCTTCGACCACCCGCGGGGGGCCGACAACGCTGATTCCGTCCAGCGGCAAGAAGGCAATCGGCGCGGTGCGGGTCTCGGCGGCGGTGGCGCCGGGGTCAGTCGCGAACGACACGAACGCCTGCACGTCGTCCACTTCCAGGCTGTTGACCAGGCGCTCGTCGCCCTCAACGTCGATCTCGATGATCCACTCGTTGGCGTCCACCGGCTCGATCAGGTAATGCGACTCGACGGCCGGCGATTTGAGCAGTCCGACGCGGATTCCGCTGAGTTTCCGCTGCTTGCGCTGCGCGGCGACGCCGAGCTTGATCGTGACGTTGGCGGGTTCGAGCTGAAGCGCGGCCACCGGTCCGATCGCCAGGTCCAGCGGCACGTTTTCGAGTGTCAGGGTCGCGCCGCGGCCGGCCCCTTCGAGCCGTTGGCCGGTTCGTGCGACCACGAAGCGATCACTGTCCGCCAGCCGCCCCAGGTCCCGGGCGCGCAGCCGGACGGTCACCTCCGCCGGTTCGGCGCGCGGATCCACGACGCGCACGGCGCCGCTGTCGATCCGCACCGGCATCGTAACGGCGACGATCTGGTCGACGGCAAACGTCAGGTCGGCGGGTGTGACGCGCTCAACGATGAGTGATCGCCGCCGCACCTCCGAAAGCTCGCCCAGGATCGCCAGCAGCTCGGCCTCGCCGAGGACGTAGGGCTCCGGCGCGGCGCCGTACAGTGCGGGGATGCTCCACGTGTCGGTGAGCGGATCGTTGGCCGACCGGCCGCGCAGCGCTTCGATTTCGCGCCGCGGCCCGCGCAGGCTGAGCGTGAAACGAAGCGACGCCGGGTCGAGCGGATCGACGCTCAACTCGGGCGCGTGCGCCATCCGCAGGGCGATGGGGATATTGTCGGCCGTCACCAGGCTGGCCTGGTCGATGACGAACCAGACCACCAGCGTCAGCGGCGCCACCGCCAACAGGCGCCGCGCGGAGCGCCACAGGTCTGAGCGCCGCCGCCCGCCGCGCGCCCGAACGCTGGCGCCGGCGTGTCCGCCGAGCCGCGCTTCCAGCTCCTGCTCAAGCTCGTCCAGGGCCAGAAACCGCAGCAACTGCCCGCGATCCGCCAGCGAGACAGTCCCGGTTTCCTCGGAAACGACCAGGACGAGCGCGTCGGACTCGGCGCTCAGCCCGACGGCGGCGCGATGGCGGCTGCCTAGGCTGGGTTCGAGCTCGCCGCTCTCGGCCTGCGGAAACTGGCAGCCGGCCGCCACGATGCGGGAATCGCGGATGACCACGCCCAGGTCGTGCAGAGCCGAATTGGGATAAAAGATCGATTTGAGCAGGTCGGCGCTCAGCTCGGCGTGCAGTTGCGTGCCGTGCTCGGCCCAGTTGCCCAGCCCCACGCCCCGCTGAATGGCGATCAGCGCGCCGTAGCGGTTGCGCGAGAGGTAGCCGGCGGCTTCGACCAAAGCGGCGATGTTGCGGTCTTGCGGGGCGCGGCGCCGCAGGAACGAGACGTCGCCGGCACGGATCAGCGCGCGGCGCAGCTCCGGCTGAAAGGCGACCAGCGCGATGAACGCCAGCCCGGTCATGAAATAGTTGTAGAGAATGGCCAGGCGTTCCCAGTTGAGCTGGGCCGCGACCACCCGCACGCCGAGGGTGGCTACCACGAGCAGGATGAGCAGGCCGCGCAGCAGGCGTGTGCCGCGCGTGCCATGCAGCACCGAGGCGCACCAGTTGATCGCCAGGCCGATCAGCGCAAACTCGATCGCCACCTCAATGGGGTTGTACGCGCCGCCGCCGAAGCGCTCGAATAGTCCTGTCAGCGTGTCGAAGCTCACGAAGGCAGTATAGAATGGGTTCACGAGCGGCTCTACGCGGCCGGATCGCCGGTTCGCGAGCCCACTCGGGCGCGCGGTGACCCGCCGATGATGACTCCCGCCACCGCCGAACGGCTGACTGGCAACCTGCAACGCGTTCGATCCGCGATCGCATCGGCTTGCGGCCGCGCCGGTCGCGCGGTCGAGGAAGTCCGGCTGGTGGGCGTGACCAAGTATGTGGTCCCGGAAG
>CAYOHG010000046.1:0-11474 GCA_964403685.1 uncultured Planctomycetales bacterium | reverse complement strand
GGCTGGCCTCGACGTCGCCGCGCATGGCGGCTACGACACCCTTGGCCGTCCAGGAACTGGGAAGCAGCGGCTGATCGACCCGGCTGACCTGGGTGAAGATCTCGTCAAGCCACTGCTGCGATTCGTTGGCGGAGCGCGAGATGGTCGAGAGCCAGAAGATGATCAGCAGCAGCGCGAGCGAGCCCAGGCCGATCGCCAGCGTCACCGGGCGGCGCGGGGCCCACAGCGCCACCGCGCAGGCCGCCAACAGGCCCACGCACGCCGGTATCATGACGAAACCGGCGAAGTGCCCGAGAAACAATGGATAGTAGAACCACTGCACATCGGCGTTCTGCGAGACCGCCAGCATCAGCGGCACGCCCAGCAGCATGAATGACCAGCTCGACAGGGCCATGCCCTCGAACCACTTGACCAGCACCACCTCGCGCGCGTGCACCGGCATGCTCAGGAGATAAGCCGCCTCGGTGCGGCCGTAGAGACTGCTGAATGTCAGGATTGCATTCGAAAACGCCAGCATGACCGCCAGCACGAGGAAGAAGTGCACGAACAGGTGCTGATCGGCGACGATTCCGACCAGCCCCCAGCCGCGCACGTGCCGCAGCACCTCGCTGAGCAGCACGTACAGCGCCGCCCAGATCAGTGCCAGCATCGCCAGCACGGCCAGCGACTGCCACGGACCCTCGCGCAACTGCTGATCGACGCTGTTGCGCAACTGCCGCAGGCGATAGCGCACCAGCACCCACAGATCCAGCGCGTGCGATCGGCCGCTCGACGGGGAGACGCTCATGGCCGTGGCTCCCCGCCGTCGGCCGACGCGCCGGCCGAGCGCAGTTGCTCGCCGAGACTGAGCACCGCGCGCTCACCGCCCGCCGTCAGGTGCAGGAAGATGTCTTCGAGCCGCTGGCCGCTGCGGGCCATCTCGCGCAGCTCGCCCAGCGTGCCCAGCGCGATCAGCCGGCCTTCGTGCAGAATGCCGATGCGGTCGGCCACCGCTTCGGCCACGTCCAGCGTGTGCAGGCTCATGAAAACCGTGCCGCCGGCAGCGGCCTGCTCGCGGAAGATCGTCTTGATCGTGCGGACGGTGCGCGGATCGAGCCCTACGATCGGCTCGTCAACCACCAGCAGCCGCGGCGTGTGGATCAAGGCGGCGGCCAGCGCCACACGCTGTTTCATGCCGTGGCTGTACGACTCGGTGAGCTGGTCGATGAACGCGCCCATCTCGAGCCGCTCGACCAGCTCGTCATAGCGAACGTCGGCGACCTGGCGCGGCACGCGATACATGTCGCGCGAGAACTCGATGAACTCGCGGCCGGTAAGCTTGTCGTACAGGAACGGCTGATCGGGCACGTAGGCAATGTGCTGTTTGGCCAGCCGCCCCTCGCGCTCGAGCGAATGCCCGCACACCCACGCGGTCCCGCGATCCGGCCGCAGCAGGCCGGTGGTGATCTTCATCGTGGTGGTCTTGCCGGCGCCGTTCGGCCCCAGAAAGGCGAACACCTCGCCGCTGTGCAGCGTCAGCGACAGGTCGCGCACGGCCAGCTTGGCACCGTAGGACTTGCTCACGCCCTCCAGCCGCACCGCCGGCACGCGTGCGGGTCCGGTGTCGGCGGGGAGCGGCGACGCAGCGGGTTCGGCGCGAAAATCGTTCATCGGGGCGCGTTAATCTCCTCGCCGCGCGTCGCCGCCTGCACCAACTGGTCGCGCAGCCGCTCGCTGTAGCGCTCGTCCACCAGCGAAAGCCGACCCACCAGGGGGATCTCCACTTCCTGGAGCAATACGCGTCCGTCGTCAGCGACCCAGGCCCGCGCCGCGGGCGCTTCCACCCGGAATGTCTCGACCATCTGGCCGGCGTGTTTGATCGTTTCGCGGGCCGTGACGCGGATCAGCACCGTGCGCGTCGGTCGCTCACGCCCCGGGAGCGAAGGGACGATCGCCGCCAGCGGATCAAGCAGCGCCATCCGCCAGGTTTTCCCGACGTACAGGTTGCTGAGGCTCTCGAAAGGGCGGATCGCGTCGCCGGTCGCGCTGGTCACGCGCGCCGGCAGCACAAACTGCCCCCGCTGGGCTCCGATCTGCCACTCGCACGGAAACTCGCGCGGCGGAACGAACTCACCGTCCACGCGGATCATCTGCCCCAGACCGTGCACGCGCAGCTTGAGGGCGTCCAGCCGACCATCAGCAACATAGGTCAGGTCGCTATTGAAAACCAGCCGCGGAAGAGTCAGCGCCTCGGTCAGCGCGCGGCCTTCGATAATCGTCCAGGTCGAGACGGTATAGACATCCACGGTGCGCGATGCCGTGGTCCAGCAGTAGCCGATGCGCACGCCATTCTCGTCGAAGACGCCGAGCTGTGTGTTCAGCTCCTCGCCGGGCTTCAGCAGCAGTGCATGTGGCGTGGGGGGGGCGTCGGCCAGCCAGGCCGGCAACACCTCGCGCGCCAGCAGGGCGAAGTTGGCGCCGAGCATCAGCAGGGCGGACACGATCCCGAACATCCGATTCAGCATGGTCGGCCCTGTCGCGCCGGGTCGGCGGACCTTCGCTGTTCAAAACAACTCATTTTAGATCGCGCCAGCGCGGCCGGCAATTCGATTGCACCAGTCGCGTGGTGCGCTGTAACCAGTCGCGGGCTGGTCGGTTCCGGAGACGAACAGCGCGATTTCGCGCACGTCTGCGCCAGCTCGCGCAAATCGGCTGAAAACGGGATCGACGGGCCTTGACCGCGCGGCGGCGCCCCCTATCATCCAACCTCTTTCGAACCCCGACGAGGCCGGTAGAGCGAATATGAACGACAGCGAGACGTTTGTCTTCCCGAAGTGGACAAACGGCATCCGCTTTGTGGCCGCCATTGCTGCCGTCGTGGCGGGCGGCTACGTAGCGACTCTGATCACGTTCGGCTTCTCGCCCCAGGCGACCGACGTGGGTTACATGCCGAACCAGCCCGTGCCGTACTCGCATGCACTGCACGCCGGCAAGCTCGGGATGGACTGCAAGTACTGTCACACGACGGTTGAATCCTCACCCCATGCCAGCATCCCCCCGACTCAGACCTGCATGAACTGCCACGCGAACATCTGGCCCGAAAGCCCCAAGCTGGCCGCCGTCCGCGACAGCTACGCGGCCGGCACTCCCGTGGCCTGGGTTCGCGTGCACGACCTGCCGGATTATGCGTACTTCGACCATAGCGCGCACGTGCGGCGCGGCGTCGGCTGCGTGTCGTGTCACGGCCGGATCGACAAGATGGAAGTGGTCTACCAGGACCAGCCGCTGAGCATGCAGTGGTGCCTCGATTGCCACCGCAATCCCGAGCGACACCTGCGGCCGCTGGACCGGATCACCGACATGGCCTGGACACCTTCCGAGCCGCAAGAGCAGTTGGGCGCGCGGCTGGCCCAGCAGTACAAGATTAATCCTTCGCAGGACTGCTCGACATGCCATCGTTGACGACTCGCGGCCATTCCCAGCGCTACTGGCGAAGCCTCGAAGAGCTGGCGCGCAGCCCGGAGTTCATGGAGCACCTGAACCATGAATTCCCCGCGCTGCGCGACCCGACCGGCTCCGAGCCCTCCCGCCGCGACGTCATCAAGATCATGGGGGCCTCGTTGGCGCTGGCCGGCCTGACCGGTTGTCGCTGGCCGCGCGAGACCATCGTTCCCTATGCCAAACGCCCCACCGGCCGGATCGAGGGCGCCGCGGTCCACTACGCCAGCTCGTATGAACTCGGCGGGGTCGGTCGGGGTGTGCTGGTGGCCAGCTACGACGGTCGCCCGATCAAGATAGAAGGCAACGAGCTGCATTCCGCCAGCCTGGGCGCCAGTGACGCGCTCGGGCAGGCCGCGATTCTCGAAATCTACGACCCCGATCGCAGCACAAGGCCCAGCGAAGGCATCGGCGACCGCCGCCGGTACCTCTCACCGGCCGAGTTTGATGCGGCCTTCGGCAAGCTTGCCGACGAGGCGCGCGCCCGGCAAGGTGCCGGCCTGTGCATTCTCAGCGGTGCCAGTGGCTCGCCGAGTTTCGCGGCCGCCAGGGCTGCGCTGCTCAAGGCTCTCCCGCAGGCCCAGTGGTTCGAATACGAGCCGCTCTCGCGCGACAACGAACGCGCCGGCACGGCCCTGGCTTTCGGCGCCCCCCATCGCCCCGTCTGGTCGTTTCAAGGCTGCACGTTGATCGCGGCCTTCGATTCCGACTTCCTGCTGACGCACCCCGACGCGCTGCGCTGCACGCGCGAGTTCGCCGCCCGCCGAACCGGCGAGGGCGACTCCATGCTGCGGCTGTACAGCGTCGAAAGCACGCTCTCGCTCACCGGCAGCAATGCCGACTATCGTTTCGCGGTGCGCTCCGCCGACGTTTTCAAGGCCATGTGCGACGTGACGGCGGCGCTGCTGGACAAGGGCCTGGAGCTGCCGCCGGGTTTCTCGGGACTGGTCGATGCGGTTCGAGCCGGCACGTCGAAGCAGGCGCCCGCACCGTTCGCCGCCCGCATCGCCGCGGACCTGCTGTCCAACCGCGGCCACGGACTTGTTGCGGTCGGCCCACGCCAACCCGCCGCAGCCCATGCGCTGGCCGCGCTGCTGAACGTCGCCCTGGGCAATGCTTCCAAGTCGGTCAGCTACGTCGCCGATCTTGACCCCGCCCGCCCGACGCATCTCGACCAGATCCGCACGCTGACCGGCAAGCTGAATGCGGGCGAAGTCGAAACGCTGGTCATTCTCGGCGGCAACCCGGTGTACGACGCTCCCGCCGACCTGGGATTCGCCGCCGCGCTGTCGCGGGCGAAAAACTCGTTGCACCTCGGCCTGTTCGCCGACGAGACCGCCGAGCTCTGCGGTTGGCACGTTCCGCAAGCTCATTGGCTCGAGAGCTGGCACGACACCCGCGGCTGGGATGGGCTCTACAGCGTGGCGCAGCCGTTGATCGAGCCGCTTTACAGCGGTGTCTCCGCAACCGAACTGGTGGCGCGCCTGGGCAGCGCGGCCGTCCCCGCGGCGAGCGGCTATGAGCTCGTCCGCAAGACATTTCAGGCCGAGTACGCCGGCGGTGCGTCGGACTTCGAAGCTGCCTGGCGCCGTGCGTTGCACGACGGCATCGTTGACGGCAGCGCCTGGCCGCGCGTCTCGCCGACCGTTGCGGCCGACGCGGTGATCGCCGGCGTTCGCCGGGAAATCGATGCCTGGCAGCCCGCCGACGCGGCCGGCTTTGAGCTGGTCTTCGCGCAGGACAATCGTGTTTACGACGGGCGCTTCGCGAACAACGGCTGGTTACAGGAATTGCCCGATCCGCTGACCAAGATCACCTGGGACAACGCCGCGCTGATCTCGCCGGTCGACGCCCGGCGGCTCGGCCTGCGGCGCGACGACCTGATTACGCTGGCGCTCGCCGAACGCAGCCTCACGCTGCCGGTCTGCGTCGTGCCCGGGCAGGCTCCTGGTTCGATCACGCTCGCGCTGGGCTATGGTCGCCGCCGCGGCGGCCAGGTTGCCCGCAGTTCGGGTTTCGACACGTACGCGCTGCGTACCACCGGCGCCTGGCCGTTCGCCGGCGGGGCCCGGCTCACCGCGGCGCGGCGCTCGCACGAGCTGGCCACGACGCAGGATCACCATGCGATCGCCTCGACCGTCGGCGATGACGAGATTCAGCGGCGTGTGCCCGAGCTGGTGATCGAGGGTACGTTCGCCGAGTTCCGGGAACACCCCGACTTCGCCGCGCATCGCGTGCACTCGCTCCCGCTGCACCAGCCGTTCAACGCACACGAATTCCCCGACGCGCATCGCTGGGCGATGGCGGTCGACCTCAGCAAGTGCACCGGGTGCAGCGCCTGCGTCGTCGCCTGCCAGGCGGAGAACAACGTCCCGGTGGTCGGTCGCGGCGAAGTGCTGATGGGCCGCGAAATGCACTGGGTTCGCATCGACCGCTACTTCCTGGGCGACCCGTTCGACGCCGACGACATCCGCGTCGTTCACGCACCGATCTACTGCCAGCAGTGCGAAAACGCCCCCTGCGAGCAGGTCTGCCCCGTCGCCGCCACCGTGCACGACGCCGACGGCCTGAACGTAATGGTCTACAACCGCTGCATCGGCACGCGCTATTGCGCGAACAACTGCCCCTGGAAAGTGCGGCGATTCAATTGGTTCTGGAACCATCACGGTCCGAAGCACCCGCGCTCGCTGGCCACCGGAAAACCCTATTACTTTGTCACGCCGCCGCAGACCGACATCACCGCGGTCGAGCAGATGGCCCACAATCCGAAAGTGACCGTTCGGACGCGCGGCGTGATGGAAAAGTGCACGTTCTGCTTGCAGCGGATCAACGCGGCGCGGATCGCGGCGCGCAATGAGGCCGTCAGTCCGACGCCCGCGGGCCAGGCGCGGCCGAGCCCGCTTCGCGACGGCGCGGTAGTGCCGGCCTGTGCCCAGGCCTGCCCCGCCGATGCACTGGTCTTCGGCGACTTGAACGACGCCGAAAGCCGCGTCAGCCAGCAGCACGCGCACCCGCGCTCCTACGCGATGCTGTCCAACCTGAACGCGCGCCCGCGCAACAAGTTCCTGGCCAAGCTGCGGCAGCGCGACGACGGACACGCCGGTCATGCACCGGATCACGATCAACCGACGCCGGCGCAAAGCGCTCAACACCTGGGATGATGCATGGCGACGATTCCGGCTGACATCAACAACACCTGGGACGATCCGCGGCAGCGCGCGCCGCTGGTCACGGGCGAGCACAACTTCGCGACCGTGACCGAGTCGGTCTGCCGCATCACGGAGCAGCCGGTCAGCGCCACGCCGCTGGGCTGGTGGGTGGCGTTCGCGATCTCCGCCAGCGCGATGATGCTGCTGTTTGCGATGATCGGCTACCTGTTCTTCGGCGGCGTGGGCGTCTGGGGCGTGAACAACCCGGTCGGCTGGGGCTTCGCGATCATCAACTTCGTATTCTGGGTCGGTATCGGCCACGCGGGAACGCTGATCTCGGCCATCCTGTTCCTGTTCCGCCAGCGCTGGCGCACCGGCATCAACCGTTTCGCCGAGGCGATGACCATCTTCGCGGTCATCTGCGCACTGGTGTTCCCCGGCATTCACGTCGGGCGCGTGTGGATGGCGTATTACATGTTCCCGCTGCCGAACCAGATGGCCATGTGGCCGCAGTTCCGCAGCCCGCTGTTGTGGGACGTGTTCGCGGTCGGCACGTACTTCACCGTCTCGCTGCTGTTCTGGTACCTGGGCATGGTACCCGACCTGGCAACGCTGCGGGATCGGGCCAGACACCCCGTTCGACGCTGGGTCTATGGAATTCTGTCGCTCGGCTGGACCGGCGCCGCGCGGCACTGGCACCGGTTCGAGCGGGCCTACCTGCTGCTGGCCGCGCTGGCCACGCCGCTGGTGCTCTCGGTGCACTCGGTGGTCAGCTTCGACTTCGCTGTCTCGCAGGTGCCCGGCTGGCACACCACGATCTTCCCGCCCTACTTCGTCGCCGGCGCCATCTTCGGTGGTTTTGCGATGGTCGCGACGCTGGCGATCCCCAGCCGCGCGTATTTCGGCCTGAAGCACCTGATCACGCTACGCCATATCGAGAACATGAACAAAATCATGCTGGCCACCGGCAGCATGGTCGGCTACGCCTACGCGATGGAGTTTTTCATCGCCTGGTACAGCCAGGTGCCGTTTGAGCGATTCATCTTCGTGGCGCGGGCGATGGGTCCGTACGCCTGGGCCTACTGGACGATGATCACCTGCAACGTGATCCTGCCGCAGCTTTTCTGGATCAAGAGCGTCCGCACGAACCTGCTGGCGAGCTGGCTGATCGCGATGGCGATCAACCTGGGCATGTGGTTCGAGCGCTATGTCATCGTGGTGACCTCGCTCAGCCAGGACTACCTGCCCTCGAGCTGGGACGTCTACGTTCCGACCTGGGTCGACATCCTGACGCTGATCGGCAGCTTCGGGCTGTTTATGACGCTGTTCCTGCTGTTCTGCCGCTTCCTGCCGATGGTGGCGATGGCGGAAGTCAAGACCGTGATGCCGCAGGCGCATGGCCGCGGCAAGCACGCCTTTGACTACAACCCGGACGAGCAATAGCCATGACGCCTGCGCAGCATTACGACACGACGGTCGAGCCGGCGCCCCTGGACCAGCAGGCCGGTACGCGCCCCCGCACCGGCAGGCTCTACGCGCTCGTGGCCGAATTCGACTCGACCGACTCGCTCAAGCACGCCTGCGACGAAATGCGCAAAGCCGGCTACTCGCGCTGGGACGCGCATTCGCCTTTTCCGGTGCACGGCATCGATGAGCACATCGGCATCCGCATGACGCGGCTGCCCAAGCTGGTCGCCCTCGCCGGCATCATCGGCTGCGCCACCGGCCTGGCGCTACAGTGGTATACCAACGCCACCGGCTACAAGGATTTCCCCGGCGTTCCAACGTTCGTGCAGGGCTACAACCTGCTGACCAGCGGCAAGCCTTATTTCAGCCTGCCGGCGAATGTCCCGGTCATCTTCGAGCTGACCGTGCTCTTTTCCGCCCTGACCGCCGGCATCGGCATGCTCGCCCTGAACAACCTGCCGTTGTTCTACAACCCGCTGTTCAACAGCCGTAAGCTGCGGCGGGCCACCACCGATGGTTTCTTCATCAGCGTTGAGGCCGCCGATCGCCGCTTCGACCCGATCGAGACCGAACGACTGCTCGGCTCGCTGGGCGGCGCGGTCGAGCGCGTGGACGAGTACCCGTCGGAGGCGAGCTGGCCGCGCTGGCTGCGCACGCTCGGCCTGGTGCTGCTGGTTGCGCTGCCGATCCCGCTGCTGTTCGTCGCCATGATGCGCAGCGACAAGTCGACCGAGCCGCGCATCCACATCATTCAGGACATGGACAACCAGTTGCGCTTCAAGGCCCAGCAGGCCAGCCCGATCTTCGCCGACGGCCGCGCCAGCCGCATGCCGGTCGGAGCCAGCTCGGACGCGCCATTGGGCACGACCGTGGCGCGCGGCGAAATCCGCGCCGACGACCATTTCTACAAGGGCATCGTCAACGGCGAGTTCGTCGCGACCTTCCCGAGCGGGCACGCCGAGCTTCAGATCAATGCCGCCTTCCTGCAGCGCGGCCAGGAGCGATTCAATATTTACTGCGCCCCCTGCCACGGCTGGGACGGAACGGGCAGCGGTCCCGTTTCCGTGCGCGTTGCCGACGGCGCCGGCCGCATCCCCAACACGTGGGTGCAGCCGCTCAACCTCCAGGATGCCGAGATCCGCGGTCGCCCGCACGGCCATTTGTTTAATACGATCACGCGCGGCATTCGCACGATGCCGGCGTACGGCGACCAGATTCCCGAGGCCGACCGCTGGGCCATCGTCGCCTACGTGCGGGCCTTGCAGCGCAGCGGCGCGTCGAGCGCGGACGATGTCCCGCCTGAGAAGCGGAACGAACTCGAATCGCGATAAGAGGTAGCCGTGGCACACGACGAAGTCGTTCAGGTCAGCGAGAACGCCCGGCTGGGCGAATTGGCGCTGCGGTTGGCGCTGGGCGGGGCCGTCGCCGCTGTGGTCGGCATCGGCGCCGCGGTGCTGCTCTGGCTGGTCAGCGGCCAGGCCGAGCCGCTCTTTCGCGGCTACGTCCATAACCTGGCCTATTTCGCCAGCCTCGCCCTGGGTGCGCTCTTCTTCGTCAATCTCCAGCATCTGACGCGGGCCGGCTGGAGCGTTGTGGTGCGGCGGATCGCCGAGAACATCACCACTGCGTTTCCGATCCTGGCGGTCGCGACGGTCCCGCTGGTCGTCGCGCTGCTGCTCGACTGGAACGTCGTTCACCAGGTCTATCCGTGGACCGACCGCGAACTGGTCGCGGCTGATCCCCTGCTGAGCGGCAAAGCCGGCTATCTGAACGTGCCGTTCTTCGTCATCCGCCTGGCGGTCTATTTCGGCATCTGGATCGGGCTGGCGAGCTTTTTCCGAGGACATTCAATCGAGCAGGATGCCAGCGGCGATCCGGCGCTTACCACGCGGATGCAGGCGCTGAGCGCCCCGGCGATGTTCGCCTTCGCGCTGACGACGACCTTCTTCGCCTTCGACCTGCTCATGTCGCTCGACCCGCACTGGTACAGTACGATCTTCGGGGTCTATTTCTTCGCCGGCGGCAACCTCGGCGCGTTCGCCCTGATGATCGTCACGATCAGCCTGCTTCAGAGTGCCGGGCGGATCACCCGCTCCGTGCTGATCGACCATTACCACGACCTGGGCAAGCTGCTGTTCGCCTTCGTCGTCTTCTGGGCCTACATCGGTTACTCGCAATACATGCTGATCTGGTACGGCAACCTCCCCGAGGAGACCGGCTGGTACATCATCCGCCAGCAGAAGGCCTGGCTGTGGCTCAGCCTGCTGCTGCTCTTCGGCCATTTCATGCTGCCGTTCGCCTACCTGATCTGGCGCCGCTCGAAGCGTCTGAAGCAGGCGCTGGTGCTGGGCGCCGTCTGGCTGCTGGTGGTGCACTGGCTCGACGCGATGTGGCTGGTCCTGCCGCATAACGCCGGTCATGAAGGCTCGTTGCACGCCGCCCAGCCGGGCCCGATCGACTTCGCCCAGTCGGTCGCTCTGTGGATCGGCCTGGGCGGACTGTGTGTGTGGTGGGTGGCCGGGCGGATGGCGCAGGCGTCGCTGGTGCCGACGCGCGACCCCCGCATGGCCGAGTCCCTGGCTTTCGAAAACTATTGAACGGAACTACGCCGTGGCGCACGACGAACATCCCAACCCGAATCCGCAGGACGATCCCGCCGCTTCGCCGGTGCTGCTGACCGGCGTGCTGGGCTCGTTCATCGTCGTGGCGATCGTGATCGGCGTGGCCGCGCTGGTGTTCGATACGCAGCAACAGTTGACCCGCCAGCGCGTCTACGACGCCCCGGCCGAGCAGGTCGAGTCGCTGCGTGCGCAACAGGCGGCGCAGCTCAGCAGCTATCGTTTGATCGACCGCGAGAAGGGCGTCTGGGGGATTCCGATCGACCGCGCCATGGAGCTGACCGTGCGCGAGCTGGCGGCCCAGACCCCGCCGGCGGCCGGGTCGAAGCCGTAAACGCTGCGCCTCGCGCCGCAACCGAGAGAACCGACGCGGATTGCGATAGTCTTGCGATTATCCGGTCCGGGATTGAAGGAACCGATGAGTCCGATCGGCGTCATGCCGGCGCGTCCCTTGACGGCGCTGCTGCTGCTCTGCCCAGCTCTGCTGGTCGCAGCGCCGCTGCGCGCCCAGGACGCCGGCCCGGGCCCCGGCGATCCGGCGGCTCTTGATCCGGAGATGGCCGGCGTCGGCATCGAGCAGAAGCTCGGGACGCGGCTGCCGCTGGATCTCAAATTCATCGACGACCGCGGCGCGGGCGTGACACTGGGGCAGTACTTCTCCAACGGCCGGCGGCCGGTCATTCTCACGCTGAATTACTACCGCTGCCCGATGCTGTGCGGCCTGATGCTCAATGGGTTGCTCGACGCGCTCAAGCAGATCGAA
>CAYOHG010000045.1:951-11547 GCA_964403685.1 uncultured Planctomycetales bacterium | reverse complement strand
GTCTACCGCAACGCCGAGGACGGGCAGTGGTCCCTGCATGGTGTGTTTGCGTGAACCGGGCGACGAAGAGGTCGAGAGGTTGAGGGGCTGGGGGCCGGGGGGGGCGACGGGCTGGCGGGAGATGCGGGCATGCGCGGAACAGAGCCGCGCCCGACAGGAAGAGGCATTGGTCCGAAAGCGGCGGCCGGCTGTCGCAGGCTGCGAGTCCCAGGCGTCGACGTCTCGCCGCCGATCCATTGCCCCGTCGCGCCGTGGTTTTCTTGCTCCCTGGTTCCCTGGTCCCCGTGTTCCTTGGTTCCGTTGTCTCGGCCTTCCGCGCAGCACGGTGCTCGGTCACGAGGCCACGGGCGATTGCGAAAGGCCGCCGGCCAGCCGTGCGCCCAGCACAACCTCGTTCAGGCTGCCCGAGCGGAAACCGCGCAGATCCAGCGTGACGTACTGATAGCCCAGGGCGCGAATCCCGCTTTCCACCTGGGAGCGCAGCAGCGGATCCGCGAAGCGGCCAAGCTCAGCCGCCGGAACTTCCACGCGCGCCAGTGAGTCGTGATGGCGCACGCGACACTCGCGGAAACCCAGCGAGCGCAGCAGGCGTTCGGCGGCGTCGATGCAGCGGAGTTTCTCCGGCGTGATCCGTTCGCCGTACTGCACGCGCGACGACAGGCAGGGTGAGGCTGGCTTGTCGTGAACGGGCAGCCCCAGCGCCGCGGCGAGCGCGCGCAGCTCCGTTTTGCCGATGCGGCATTCCGCCAGCGGAGCGCGGACGGCATGTTCGCCGGCGGCTCGCAGGCCGGGCCGATAGTCGCCCAGGTCGTCCGCGTTCACGCCGTTGACCACGACGGCCAGCCCGCGCCGCCGCGCGAGCGGCACGAGGTGCGAGTACAGGTCGGTCTTGCAGTGATAGCAGCGGTCGGTCGGGTTGGAGAGGTACCCATCGCGCGCAAACTCGGTTGTGTCGAGGAAGGCGTGTTCGACGCCGATGCCGGAAGCGAGCTCCGCGGCGGCGGCCAGTTCCGATTCGGGAACGCTCGGGCTGCGGCCGGTGACCGCGAGCACGCGCGGCGCGCCCAGCGCCAGCACGGCCGCCTTAAGCACCAGCGCGCTGTCCACGCCGCCGGAGAACGCGACCAGCACGGATTCCATCGCGCGCAGTGAATCGATGAGGCGGGCGAACGGCGCGCTCAGCGCCGGCGGCAGGGCGGGGAGTTCGCCGCACGTGTTCATCGGGCGGATTATAGGCGGTAGCGATCCGGGTCGCCGCGATTCCTGCGCCGGCCGCGGCAACTGCTGCGCGGATTGCGCGTCTCAGAATCAAGCCGATTCCGGCGGCGGCCGATACAAACGCATGTGGCGGGAACCGCCGGCGCGGCGCAGGGGTCGCGATCCTGATTGGCCGACGACCGCACCCGGATCCAGGCTTTCGGAGGATGCACGGTGAAAACGGGCGACACCCGGGCCAGCAAGCAGGAGATTCCGACCGCGGCCGCGGCCCTTGACGGCACCCGGACGCCGCCGGACAGCGGCGCGAGCGGATCGGCGCCGCGCGTGAATGGCAGGAACGGCGAGGGCGCCCCGCGTTCGGAGCGAAGCAGCGTGGAGGCTGGCATCCGCACGCCGGCGGACAGCATCGCCGATGAGCGCGACGACGTGTTGAGCGTGATCAACGAGCTGGAGGACCAGCTTGATCGCTATGAGGAGATCCGCGAATCGCTGGAGCGCGAACTGGGGGCGGCGACCGAGGAATGCCAGACGGCCAGGCAGCGCGTGCAGGAGCTGGAGTGGCAGGTGGTGACGCTCCAGACCCGCCTCGACACGCACGAGCAGGTCCGCCAGGAAGTCAGCCTGCTGGAGCAGGAGCTGGCGGAGGCCAACACCCGCGTGCAGCGGCTCAACGAGCGCGTCGTCGGCCTGGAGGACGAGAACGCCCGGCTGAACAACGAGCTGAAGACCAACAACAAGCAGCTTGAGGAGATGTGGGCCATTCGCAAGGAGCGCGACGGCCTGCGCAGCGACAGCAAGACCATGCGCGCACGCGTCGACCAGCTTGAGCGCTGCCTGCGCGAGACGACCGAAGAGCGCAACGCGATGCAGCTCAAGCTGACCGAGACGCAGACCACGCTCGAGGACATCCGCAGCGCCAAGCACCAGGTCGAGATGGAGCTGAAGACCACGCAGGATCAGGGCGTCGAGCTGCGCCGCGCTCAGGAGGGCCTGGAGCAGAAGCTTGAAGCGCACCGCGCCGAGAAGCGCACCCTGGCCGGGCAGCTAACGCACCTGGAGCGCGAGAATGCCCGCCTGGTCGAGCAGCAGCAGTTCTATGAGCGCGAGTTGACCTCGCTGCGGGCTGTGAACCGCAACGCCGACGCGGCCCTCTCCAACGTCAAGAAGGCGTTTTCCGAGGTGCGAATCGCGCTGGCCGAAACCAAGGCCCGCGCCCGGCGTCGGACGCTGGAAACCTGGCCGCGGATCGCATCCGTGCTGGATGTGGGCGGCGAGCCCGGTTCAATCCGCGAGCCCAGCGCTGAATCCGCCCGCATGATGGTGGACACGACCCGCATGACCCGCCCGGCCGGCGAGCCCGAGACCAGCGGCGGGTTGGCAACGTCCCCGCCACGCAGCGCCAGCTTGACCCCGCTGGCGGCCGTCGCCGTGGCTCCCAAGAAGTACATCGAAACGGACTGAAGCCCGCGCCCTGAATTTCCACTCGCAGGCGAAGGCGAAGCCGACGGCGGCTTCGCCTTCCGCGTTATTCGGGGGAACGCACAACCGGAAGTGCCGCCGCCCGCGGCCCCCTGTTTGGATGTGTGCCCCTCCATCGCTACAATGCCGTCATCGCGAGCTTCAGTAGAGCGGGAGGCTAATCATGGCGGCACGAATTGCGCTGGCGGGAATGGTGTTGTTCGGGTTTGCGGCGGGCGCGGTTGCACAGGTGCCTGTGCGCGTGGTCACGTACAACACCAAGGAGGGCATCGCCGACACGCCCGCGGCGCGTGAGGCCGCCGGTAACCTCCTGACCATCCTCGACCTGGACGGCGACGGGCCGAATACGAGCCTGATTCCTCAGTTGCTGTGCCTTCAGGAAACAACCAACACCAGTGACCTGAACTCGTTCCGCACGGACTACCTGCCCGGCTACCAAGTGCGCCGCGGCACGATCACCGACGGGTTCAACTCCAACGCGTTCATCCTGCCTGGCGATTGGGTCATCCGCAAGTTCGACGAGATTTCCGCCGGCGGCCCGCGACGCGTGCTGCGGGCGGTGATTGAGATTCCAGGTTCAAGCGAGCTGCTGGTGGTCTACAACGCGCATTTCAAGGCCGGTTCCAGCGGCAGCGACATCGCCACTCGCGCGACCGAGGCCAACAACATGGCCAACCGCGTCTCCAGCGATCGGGCCGACGGGCTCGACCTCGATTTCGACGGTCAGCCCGACTTCTTCCCACGTTACTACCTGTTCGTCGGCGACCTCAACCACGACGACTTCGCCGACACGACCATCGATCCGCTGATCGTCGGCGGCAGCAACGGCCTGCCGACCGAGCTGAACGACTGCCGAATCGAAACCCTGGCCGGAGCCGGCGTGAGCTACTTCGTGGGCGATACGTTCAGTACGCAGGGGACGCTCGACAACCGCTACGACTACATCCTCGCGAGCGACGAGTTCTTCATTCAGCTCGATACGAGCGGCAACGGGTCGGTGAGCCAGGCTGAGCTGAACGCCGCCGGATTCGCGTACTTCTCAGGCGACGATCTGGGCCAGCGGTCCAGCGGCGATATCGACGCCACCACGATCGGATCGGATCACGCTCCGGTCGTGCTGAACTTCACGCTGCCGGCCGGCGGGCCGGCCTGCCCGGGCGACCTGGACGGCGATCTCGACGTCGACCTGGACGACCTGTCGCAATTGCTGGTGAACTTCGGGACAGCCAGCGGGGCGACCTACGAGGATGGTGACATCGATGGCGACGGCGACATCGACCTGGACGACCTGTCGCAGTTGCTGGTGGTGTTCGGTACGACCTGCTCCTGACGGCGCAGCGCCCGGCTCGGCACAACGCTCCGCAAAAAGCCGCGCGCGGCGACAGCGCCGTCGCGCGGACCCATCCGCGGCTTTTTCGAATAGAATTTGTGAAGGCGCCGGTTTCAGCCCTCAGGGCCAGGCGGGCGCGATTCGTCAGGAGCTTGCGCATGTCCCCGTTCGATCCGATCGAATCCTTCGCCAATATGCGGCACGAGTTCGGCGAGCATGGCGGCGTGAATGTCTCGATCGAGGCCAGCACCACCTTTACCGTGATGGACGCCGAAGTGATGCCGCAGATCTTCCAGGGTCTGCGCGGTCCGGACGCGCCGGGCGGCGGGTGCTATCTGTACGGCCGGCACTTCAACCCGACGGTCTACGTGCTCGGTCGTCAGATCGCAGCCCTGGAGGGCACCCAGGCGGCCTACTGCGCCGCCAGCGGAATGGGCGCGATCTCCGCCACGCTGTTGCAGCTCTGCCGCCAGGGCGAGCACATCGTCGCCAGCGACACGGTCTACGGCGGCACCTACGCGCTGCTGCGGCACTACCTGCCCGAGCGCGTGGGCATTCAGACCACGTTCGTGCACGCCACCAACCACGAAGCGGTCGAGGCGGCCTTCACACCGAAAACGCGCGTGCTGTACGTCGAGACGATCGCAAACCCGACGCTGGAAGTAGCCGATCTGCCGAAGCTGGCGCAGATCGCGCGGGATCACGGCGCCAAGCTCGTGGTCGACAACACGTTTTCGCCGCTGATCGTCTCACCGGCGCAGCATGGCGCCGACGTGGTCGTGCACAGCCTGACCAAATTCATCAACGGCGCCTCGGACTCGATCGCCGGCGCGATCTGCGGCTCCAGCGAATTCATCATGTCGCTGATGGACGTGAAGCATGGCTCGCTGATGCTGCTGGGCCCCACCATGGACCCGCAGGTGGCGTTTCACATCAGCATGCGCCTTCCGCACCTGGGCCTGCGGATGATCGAGCACAGCCGCCGGGCGCTGGCCTTCGCGACGCGCCTGCGTGAGCTGAAGGTGCCGGTGGTCTATCCGGGTCTGCCCGATCACGGGACGCACGCCGTCCTGAACCGCATTCGCAATCCGGAGTTCGGCTACGGCGGCGTGCTCGGCGTGGACCTCGGCAGTGAGCGGCGCGCCAACGAGTTCATGGAGATTCTCCAGAACAAGGACCGCTTCGGGTTCATGGCGGTCAGCCTAGGGTACTTCGAGACGCTGATGTCCTGCTCCGCGGTGTCGACCTCGAGCGAGCTGGAGTCCGAGGACAAGGCTCGCGCGGGCATCTCGCCCGGCTACGTGCGCATCTCGGTCGGCTACACCGGCACGCTCGAACAGCGCTGGAAGCAGTTGCTCGACGCGCTGCAAATCCTGAACATGGTGTGATCGGGCTGGCGCGGCGACCAACCGTGCGGTTTCAATCGTCCATTCACGCGGCGGAACTCGTGGGTCAGGAGTGCGGCGAATGTCGAGTCGGCTGAAGCAGTTTCGCGAGTATCGAGAGCGGATGAACCAGCGCATCCTGGCGGCGAATCACCTGGGGATCAACCGTTTCTTCACGCTCGATACCAAGGCTTACGAGAATGGCGCGCTGGATGCAAAGACCAAGGAGCTGGCCGGGCTGGCCGCCTCGCTGGTGCTGCGCTGCGACGATTGTATTTCCTACCACGTGATCCGCTGCAAGGAGCTTGGTGCCACCAATGCCGAGCTGTTCGAGATCCTCAACGTCGGGCTGATCGTCGGGGGCTCGATCGTCATTCCGCACCTGCGCCGGGCGGTCGACCTGCTCGACGAACTGGACCGCGAGGGAGCGACCGCCGCGAACGAATGAACGCCCGGAACGGTTACGCCTGTTTCGTTCCCAGATCCGGCCGCTGGCGGGCGCTGCTTCTCGCGGCACTGCTGGCCGTGGCGTGCGAACGCGCCACGAGCACGTCGCAGCCGGCCTCAGCGCCGGGCGAACAGCGCAGCCAGAGTGCTGATCCGCTGTTCGTCGAGCGCTTGGCGCAGGCCGCCGACTGGACCCAGGCGGAAGCGGCCCGGCGGCTTGCCGACGAGGTGGATGCGCCGTACGCCGCGCTGCGGCTAGTTCAGCTTTCGCAGGTGCGATCGCTGCTGTTCTCGGCCGAAGTCGCGTCAGGAATGCCGCCGCGGGTCCGCGTGCGCAGACTGAACGATGCCTTTTGGGCATTGGGGTTGGCGGAGGGGACGAATGGTGCAAACGCAGTGCTGCGCGCCGCGCTGTTGCTGGCGGCGGACGGCACAGTGATCGCCCCGACCGCGGGGCTTGATGAGGAGCTCAGCGCGCTGCACATTTCGAACGACGCGGAAGTGTTTCCGCACTTGATCGTGACCCCGACACGCGTTCTCGTCGTGCGAGACTCGGTTGTGGATGCGATCGTGGCCAGGTCCGTCGGCGGGGCGGCCTTTCGACTGCGACGGCGGGGAGAGTATCCCTACATTGCCCTGGAGCACCCGGCGGCGGCAGGCCAGCCGCTGCCCGCCGCGGAGCCGGACGGCGCGGAGATGGAGGCCGAGGCGGCCGCCGAAATCGACGCCGAGGCGCGGGCGCGCGGCGAGCTGGCCCGCTACACCTGGGACCCGTTCGAGGCGATGTTCATGGGACCGGCGGACGGCTTGCTGCCCAGTTCGGTCGGCGGGCGGTTTTCGATCGACTTGGCGCGCAGTGCGATGCTCGTGCCGGTCGGTGGGCTGATCGAGGGGCCGTTGGAAAACACGCCGCCGCAATCGCGGCCGGATGATGCGGACTGGCCGCTGGGGCCCGAGTAGCGCGGCCGCGCGACGCGCCTGGTGCGACCACAAGACAATGGCGCATGGCCGGGCGTGTCGTGCGTGTCGAATCGCAAAGATCGAGTGTCTGGTAGGCGGGCGGCGCGGTCCAGCCCTGCCGAGGAGTTGCCGGAATGCCGAAACGGACACCATCGCGCGGCAAGCCAGCGCAGCGCCCCCGAGCCATTCGCTCGAGGGAATCCAGCGCGGATCGGCGGGCGCGGGCCGGCCGGATTCTCGACGGACTGTTGGCGCTCTATCCGGATGCTGATTGCGCTCTACGGCACGGCAGCGCCTTCGAGCTGCTGGTTGCCACCATCCTCTCGGCGCAGTGCACGGACGAGCGCGTCAATCTGGTGACGCCGGCGTTGATGCGCCGCTACCCCGACGCGGCGGCGTTCGCGGCGGCGCGGACCGACGAAGTCGAGGAGCTGATTCGCTCGACCGGCTTCTTCCGCAACAAGGCAAAAAGCCTGATCGGCCTCGGTCGCCGGCTGGTGGACGAGTTTGCCGGAGCCGTGCCGGACACGATGGAGCAACTGGTCACGCTGCCGGGAGTGGCTCGCAAGACGGCGAATTGCGTGCTGGGGACGTGGTTTCGCAAGAACGAAGGCGTCGTAGTCGACACGCACGTCGGCCGGCTGGCGCTGCGGCTGCGATTGCTGAGCCGCGCGAAGAACGACAAGGACGCCGTAAAGATCGAGCAGGACCTGATGGAGCTGTTTCCGCGCCAGCGCTGGACCTACCTGTCGCACGCGCTGATTCAACACGGCCGGCGCGTCTGCACGGCGCGCGGGCCAAAGTGCGAGAGCTGCGCCCTGCGCGGCGACTGCCCGTCGGCCGGGTTGTTTTCAGCCGCGGCCCGCCGGCGCACGGCCACACGGTCGCGCGACCGCGCGTGATGGCGGCTCGGAACGAAGGCAGCAAACTCGCTGCGCGCGACGCCGACCACAGACGCGCGACGCCGGTCGTGAAGGCGTGTGACGCTCGCAATCATCGCTCGAAACCGGCGCGCAGCCCCGCGGGATTCTCGCGCTGCGTTCGTTGCGGGCTGCGTGGCGGGCGCGCTCGGTGCGGCCGCCACCTCAGTTCGGATTCTCGTCGGCGCCGATATCCGGGTTGCTGCCCGGCGGGTTCGGTCGCGTATCGCCGTCGATATCCGTGCCGGGCATATCGGCCACGACGCTGCCGGCACCGATGCACGGGCTGATGTTGTCGAGGTGATAGTCGCCCGCGGTGACGAAAAGCGGATCGGCGTTGATATTGCCCTGCCCGGCGAACCCGCCCTCGATATCACAAAACGTTGCGGTGACCGCCGAGAACGCCTGCGTCGTGATCTCGTTGGGGCTGTCACCCCAGAGAATCGTGTTGGCGACGGTCGGGAAACAGGCCAGCCGTGCGGCGAGTCCGCCGCCCGTGCTGGCGCTGTTGGCCACAAGGGTGTTGTTGACGATCCGCGGCGAAGAGAAGTTCTGGCAGTAGATGCCGCCGCCGTCGTCGCTGGCCTGGTTGTCGAGAATGACGTTATTGGTGATCAGCGGCGACGAGCCGATCAGGAAGATGCCGCCGCCATTCCAGTTGCAGGTGTTTCCCGCGATGTAATTGCCATCCAGTTCGGCGCTGGTCGAGTTTCGGAAGTAGACGCCGCCGCCGTCGAAGCGCGCCCCGCGGTTGTTGACGATGGTGTTGTCCACGATCTGCGGATTGCCGGCGACGACGCCGATGCCGCCCGCGTAGCCCGCGGTGTTGTTCTGGATGATGTTGTCGAGGATGAGCGGCGAGGCGTTGTTGCAGTGAATGCCACCGCCGCCCCAGCCGGCCGAGTTGTTCTCGATGACGCAGCCGGCGATCGTGGGCGATCCGCCATTGCAGTAGATGCCGCCACCGCTGTTGTTGGGAAACGTGCCCGGTGCGACTCCGTTGCGGATCGTGAATCCATATACCGACGCGGACTGGGTTTCGCCGCTGTCGAACAGCATTCCGCGGCCGCTGCCCTGGCAGTCGATGATCGTTACGGCCGCACCGTTTACGCTGGCCAGGGTGATCGTCCGGCCGCCGAAATCCAGGTTCTTGTTGCCGGAGCCGGTGTAGGTTCCGGGGGCTACCAGGACGAAGTCGCCGTTGGCGGCGGCGTTCAGTCCGGCCTGGATGGTCGGCTGATCCTGCGGTACGTGAATCGTGCTCGCGAATGACGTCGCTGTGAACGAGATCACGATCGCGAGCAGGCCGCATGCGTTTTTCATGGCCGCGTTCTCCCTTGTGGTTCGTGGTAATCCGGCGTCATCAGTCCCAAGCAGGACCGTCCCGCACTCCTGGTCGTCTTCTGCGATTACCGCCCCAGAGTGGGTGTCATTGTAGCGGGCGGACGGGGCAGTCGCGAAGGGAATCCGGCCGCGCGCCGGTCGGTCGGCGCGGCGGAGCCGACGGACCGCGGAAGCGGTTGCGAATGGCCGGCCGTTTACGGGTTCTGTGTGGGATCCTCGATGATGATACGTCCGGCGGCGGTCGTGTCGTCATCGATCGGCGCCAGCCCGTCGCGGTCGATATACGCGTGAATGTAGTAGACGCCTGGCGCGAACGAGCCCGGAATCTGGTAGTTCAGCGTGTCCGAAACGTCGTCAGGCTTCGCTTCTCGGCCGCTGAAGATCTCCAGCTCCGCATTACCCGTTTCCAGAGCTTCCTGCGGCGTTGCATCGTCGTCCACCGTAAAGCGGATGAGCGTGTTCGCATCGCTGGTGTCCTCGTCGCGCCAGCGGATGCTGATCGAGTCGCCGGCCTTGGCGGTAATATCCGCGGCCGGTTCCAGCAGCGAGAGGGTCGGCTGCTCCTCTTCGTCGCGGCGGACGACGAGTCCCTCGGACTCAGCCGTTTCGCGCGAGCCATCTTCGCGGTTGACGACGATGATGACGCGGTAGATGCCGGTCGGTGCGATGCCCAGGTTCTGCGCGAGCAACCCATCCCAGGGAAACTCGCCTTCGGTCGTGCCAGTCTCGACCAGCCGCTGCGCGAGAATGAGCAGCTCGTTGCCATTCTCGTGGTTCTCGTCGGGGTCGACTTTCAGGTCGACCAGCACGTCTTCGTCCTCGTTGAGCGTGTACTCGATGGTGATGCTTCCAAGACCGACCATGTCTGTTTTTTCGGCTGGCTCGGTCACGGCGAGAACGACTTCATCGTCAGGTTGTTCGGGGACAATGATCCGCGCCAGACCGGGGATGATCTGCTCGTCGTTGAAGTCGTCCACGACTCGGGCCCGCAGGTTATACGTGCCGGCCGGGACGTTTTCGCCGTCGCTGTCGTCGCCGGTCCAGTCAAACGTGTCAAAGCCGTCGCTGGTGGGCACGGCGCGGTCCACGAGAATGAGGATTTCGTTCTCATTGGTGGCATCGTCGTCTTCGTCCAGTTCGAGGCTGATCAGGCCGTCGCCGTCGGGGTCGAACGCCGACCAGCGGAACGTGATCTGGGCCGGGCCAGGCGGGGCGTTGGGGTCGTTGGGATCGACCTGCTCCTCGAGCGTCGCGTCGGTCGCGGGTTCAAGAAAAGTGAACGAGGGGGCCGTGCTGATGGTGACACGGCCGGAAGCGGTGCTTTCATCGTCCAGCGTGCCGGCCCGGATTCGCGCCAGCACGGTGTACTCGCCGCCGGGAAACGTGCTCGTGTCCCACAGGGTTTCGCGCAGCCCGCCGCTGCGGCCGACGAAGATCGCGCCCGCGACAATGGACTCGGCCCCGTCGTCGCGTGAACGCACCAGCACGTCGACGATCGCGTCATCCTCAGTCA
>CAYOHG010000045.1:0-941 GCA_964403685.1 uncultured Planctomycetales bacterium | reverse complement strand
CAGGTTCACGGTCGTCCATTCGATCGCCACCAGCTCGCCGCGCGCCACCGTCAGGGCGGTCTCCGGCGAGATCACCGCGATGCTGAGGCTGGAACTGGTGGCCGGCGGGGTGTCGTCGTCGGGGGTCAGATCGAAAATCGGCACGCAACTGGCTGCCGCGATCATCAAGGTCGCCACGATGGCAACGGGTTGCAGCGTGCACTTCACAGGATGTTCCTCATTGCGGACACGGCGTGCAAGCACCCCCTTGAACCCAGGCGGTTCTCGTGGGGCAGCGCGCAGTCTTCCATACTTATCGGGCAGTACCGCGGCGGCAGTCGAGCCGGCCGGCCTGGCCCGCCGCCATTGTACGTGGACCCGAATGACGCGGCGAACGGTAGTCGTTCCGCCGTCGGAAGATCAAGCGGGCTGAACACTTGGGGCGTGGCGGGTCGCGCGGGTCGAGCATAGGATGAGCGGCCATTTTGGCGGTCCGCGGAAGGCCAGGGACGGAACGCATGCGCCAGGCGACGCTTTGGAAGATCGCGCTGTTCACACCGCCGGTGGCCCTGCTGCTGGTGGCCTGCGCCTGGGGCGTGCTGGAGGTGCATTCGTCCACCGACACCTGGATCGGCCTGGCCGGCGGACGGCAGATCTGGGACGCGCTGGCGGCTGGTCAGCCGTTTCCGACCCGCGACACCTTCAGCTATACCGCCGCCGGACAGGTCTGGCTCAACCAGAACTGGCTCACACACCTCTGGCAGTACTGGATGTACCGCTCGTTCGGACCGGCGGCGGTCGTCTACGGCACGTGGACGATGGCGGCGGCGATTTTCCTGCTGACCGGGGCGGCCGCCTGGCTGCGCACCCGCAATGCGCTGGGGGCGATCCTGGTCGTGGCGATCTTCGGCTTCGGCGGCCGCGATTTTCATAGCTTCGTTGATCGTCCGCGCGCGCACGTC
>CAYOHG010000044.1:944-11624 GCA_964403685.1 uncultured Planctomycetales bacterium | reverse complement strand
ACCCTGCACGTGCGGATGAAGGCGCACTGCGAGAATGCACAGTACGTCGCCGAATGGGCCGCTCGCCAAGCGGACTTCGAGAAAGTGCTCTATCCGGGGTTGCCCAACCACCCCGGCCACGCCATCGCCCGCAAGCAGATGACCGGCTTCGGCGGAATCGTCACCGTTGTGCTTCCGGGCGGATTCGACGCCGCCAGCCGATTCATGTCGCGGCTGCGCGTCTTCTCGTGCGCCGAAAGCCTGGGTGGAGTCGAATCGTTGGCCAACCACCCGGCGATCATGACGCACGCGTCGATCCCCAAGGAGCGCCGTGAGCAGATCGGCGTGGTGGACGGGCTCGTGCGGCTCAGCGTCGGGATCGAAGACACGGACGATCTGATTCGCGATCTTGAGCAAGCCCTGCGGGCTGTCCGCAATTGAATGATCACCGTGCCGGACTATTCGTCGGCCGGCAGCGGATCATTCAGCAGGATTTCCTCGTCCAGCGCTTCTTCACTCAGCGGCGCGGCCAGCGACCAGGTGCGATCCTCGGATAGTCGATAGAAGCCGCCGACCGTGAACCAGGGAGCGCTGTGTGCCAACGGCTGCCACTCGCCGGACATGCCGCGCGCCGCAGGTAGCTCGAAATACGCGATGAAGCCGTTGCGCTCCTGGAGGTAGTACGTGCCGGGGGGCAGCGTGTCCTCGTTGCTCCAGCCGACGTCGGCGCCGTCCAGGAACTGGCTTGGGCATCCGCCGAGCGCGGCCAGGCTGATGCACCAAACCAGCGTGATCCACCGTCCGGGCGAGAGTCGGCTCATGGTTCCCTCCCAGGGAATCGCCGGCCGGGCCGGCTGCCAATGCTAGGCACTTACCCGATGATGCCGCGCGCCGCGTCAAGATTCGCTGGTCGTCCGCAGACCACGTCTGCTAATGGAAGCCGGCCCGAAAGAAGGGGCAATGGCGCGCCCGCAACTCGGGCATGCTGGCGGCCAGCGACCGATATCGCGGCATCGATGCAGCGCGGTTTGCAACCGTGATCGCCGCCGCTCACAATGCCGCGTCCGACCCGCCGGCTGCCGCTCGGGTCGGTTCACGGAGCGATGAACCATGCGCTGGAGCGAGTTCCTTATCCCGACCACCAAGGAGACGCCCAAGGACGCGACCGCCGCGTCGCACGTGCTGATGCTGCGCGCCGGGTTGATCCGGCAGGTCGCGGCGGGCGTCTACGGCTATCTGCCGCTGGGCTACCGCACGCTCCGCAAGGTCGAACGAATCGTGCGCGAGGAAATGGACCGCGCCGGCGCTGTCGAACTGCACATGAGCGTGTTGATGCCGATCGAGTGGTGGGAGGAGACCAACCGCGTGGCCGCCATGGGCGACACGCTGCTGCGGCTGGGAGGTGCACCGGGCGACTGGCGCAGCGCAACGGTGCTCGGACCGACCCACGAGGAGCAGGTGACCGAGATTGCCCGCGCGTTTCTCAACAGCTATCGCCAGCTACCCATCACGCTCTACCAGATTCAGACGAAGTTCCGCGGCGAAGCCCGGCCCAAGAGCGGTGTGCTGCGGACGCGCGAATTCCTGATGAAGGACGCCTACTCCTTCGACGCCGACAAGGCCGGGCTCGACCGCAGCTATCAGAAGATGTACGACGCGTACGGCCGCATCTTCAGCCGCTGCGGGCTGCCCTATCTGGCCTGCGACGCCGACAGCGGCGCCATCGGCGGCGACGTGTCGCACGAGTTCATGGTGCTGACCGACGCCGGCGAAGACCTCGTCGCCGTCAGCGAGAATGGCGATTACGCCGCGAACCTCGAGCGCGCCACGGCGCACTTCGCCGGACCGGCGCAACACTCCCCAGGCGCTGCGATCCGCGACGTGCACACGCCCGGAGCTGGACGCGTCGAGGACGTCTGCAAGGTTCTCGGTACGACGCCGGCGCAGATGATCAAGACGCTGATCTACACCGCCATCGCGCCGCCCGGCGACGCGAATCGCGGCGGAAAGCCGGCCGCGCCGCCCGCGCGGGTCGTCGCGCTGGTGCGCGGCGATCACGAGATCAACGAGATCAAGCTCAACAAGGTGAGCGGGTTGCGGCTCGAACTGGCGGACCCGCGCACCATCGAAGAGCTGACGGGCGCCGCCGTCGGCTTCGCCGGTCCGCAGGGGCTGTTTGAACGGCTGCGGGCGGGCGATCAGCTTGTCATCGACCGCGATGTCACCGCGATGAACACGGCCGCCAGCGGCGCCAACCGCACGGACTATCACGTCTTGAACGTGCTGGCCGGCCGGGATTTTCCGCTGGAGACACCGCCGGGCGCGGCGGCGCGCGTGCAGGTCGACGACATCCGCAACGTGGTCGATGGCGATGCTTCGCCGACCGGCAGCGGCAGCCGGCTGCGCCTGCGCAAGGCGATCGAGGTGGGCCACGTCTTCAAGCTAGGCACCAAGTACAGCGACGCGATGAAGGCCGTGTTTCTGACGCGCGCGGGCAAGCCGCAGTCATTCATCATGGGTTGCTACGGGATCGGCTTGAACCGCATCGTGGCGGCGGCGATCGAATCGCATCATGACGAGGGCGGCATCGCCTGGCCGATCTCGATCGCGCCGTTCGACGTGGAGCTGATGGCGCTCGATCCGCGCGACGAAGCCGTGCTCTCGACTGCCACGGCGCTGTACGCAGAGCTTGAGGCCGCCGGCCTGGAAGTGTTGTTCGACGATCGCGACGAGCGGCCCGGTTTCAAGTTCAAGGATGCCGACCTGATTGGAATTCCGCTGCGGGTCGTTGTCGGCAAGAAGAGCCTGGCCGACGGCGTGGTCGAAGTCGCCCGCCGCGATCGGCCCGACAAGCAGCCCGTGGCCCCGCAGCAGGTGGTGGCGCTGATCCGGCAGCTTCACGCGGACTTGACCGCGGCGCTGAGCCCGCGCTGAAACCCCTTTTTGGGGGCCGCGCTCAGTCCGCGCGGCTCACTTTCTTTCTGACGCGCTCAGCGCGCCCCGAACAACTTCTTTGACGAACTCATTCCGCGCGACCGGCGCGACCGCCAACGCGGCGACCTTCCGACCCGCTGACCTTTGGGCCCGTTGACCTATCGACTTGCCGATCTTTCGACCCACCGCCGAGGTAATCGACTTCCATACCAGCGGCGCGCGTTTCGGCTCCGCTACGCCGCGCCTCTCCGGGGAGAGGTTGGGTGAAAGGTCGCCGCCGCCCCGCCCGTGCCGGTCCAGTACGGATACTGCACCCGCCCGCCGGCAGCCGCGGACCCGCGGTCACCTTCGTCATCCGCCCGGTGTCGCCGCTGTAGTCGTACGCGGCGCGATAGTCCGCATCCGGGTCGCCGCTGGTCCCGACCTCGACCGCCTCCAGCCGGTCGAACTTGAACAACTGCGGGTACGGCGCGCCCTGCGGCTGATACGACACCGTGTCCCCGTAATCTGTCGTGATCACCTTGCCGCTCAGCGGGCCGCTCCCGCCCAACGTCTCCTTGATCCGCAGAAGGTCGCTGTTGTGCGCGAAGCTGCGCGTGCCCAGCACGTCGGCGATCGACTCCGGCTGCCCCAGTCGCGTGTACTTGAACGTCACGTCCGGCGTCGCGTCGGAATAGCTGACCGTGAGCAGCTCGCCGGCGGCCTCGCCGCCGCTCATGCTGCCCCTCTCGAGTGTATTTTTCAGAGCCCCCTACGGCTGGGGTAGTGATATCACCTGGCAGCGGGTGGAACCTGATCACGCGGCAACAGATCCGCCTTGGCGATGATGACGAGGCTGCATTCCTGACAATAAAGGCACTCAGCATATTTTTGCTCTCCGAGCGGATGCATTGGGACGATCGCCTCGACTTGCCCCCCCTCACGCCAAGCCGATCGGCGGGCACCTGCTTCACGCTGCAATTCCCACATCGCTTCAAGATACCGCGGTTCACATACGACGATTCCGCTGGTGTGCGCCAGCCGTTGGAGCATCTCTCCCCGGCACTTCGGACATGCATGTGCGCCACCGCTCGATGGCATGCAAAGCTCCCAATCAGCTGCTACTCTCCGCCGAATCGATCACCCTAACGATCGTGAAGTCGCCGCCTGGGTGCGCCTCGAGGCAGCACAAGTACCCCGGGTTGCATGCAGGATATTGAACTGTGATCGTCAAGGTCGATACTTCATCGGGACCTATGACGCGTTGGTAGACGCAGGTGACGTCGCGACTGGGCTTCTCTTCAGCGACCGGTTCCCCAGAGACGATACAGCAAACCACTGCACCGAGCACCACACAATCGCCGATTGGCAGGGGGCCATCGACTGCGGCGAGCGGCGCGCAAACCATGACGAGTGGGGGGACGCGGAACTTCTTTTCCGGCGGTGGCGGCATTCCGCCGGCCTTGATGCAGCCCGCCATGCAGGTATCCCATCGCGGGCCCGATTCGAACGGTTTCGTGCAGAAGGCTGCACAGGAGAACCCTCGATTGGGTTTTGCACCTCCCGCCGCGTTGCACCCCGCCACGCACGGCAAGTATAACGTCAGGTCACCCCTTGGCGGCAGGCAGAGGTCTCGGCAGAACTCCTTCGCTTCATCACCGTCGGTGCCAGCGTCATCGTCTCCAATCAACGACAGATGACCATGCGGATCAATGGCCCCAATGGGGGCGTTCTCAACGCTGCGGTATATCTCGAAGCCACCTGCTTCTCCAATCGGATCCCGGCTCGTCCACCGTCCCCTCCAGGGATCGTAGTACCGATACCCCCAATATCCCAATCCCGTCTCGTCGTCCCAATATTTCGTGCTGAAGCGGATCTTGTTCTCGTCCGCGTAGGGGCCGCTGGCGTTCGGGTCGGCGGGGTCGAGCAGCAGGTTGCCGTACGCGTCGTACTCGTACCGCGCGCCCAGCGAGCCGTCGGAGATATTCACGAGCTGGCCGACGTTGCCGTTGGCGTCGTAGAAGAAGGCAAAGCTGTCGTCGTCGGCTTCGGGGCTCTGGCCGGTGGTCGTGCCTTGCGTGTCGAGGCAGGCCAGCAGGCCGCCGATGCCGCCGGCGGAGTCAAGAGAAGACACAGCCGAGGGCGACTGTGCTCCAGAAGCGCGCTGGCCGCCGGCGAAGTCCAAAGCGACGGGCGAGACGTTCGTACCACCCAAAACCTCAACCGAAGAGACGGGCGGGACGCCCTTACCACCCTGAGTGCCCGTACCGCCCAAACCCCCCTGTGGTTCCCCCTGAGAGGGGGGACAGCCGCCGGCGGAGTCAAGAGAAGACACAGCCGAGGGCGGCTGTGCTCCAGAAGCGCGCTGACCCGCGATGCCGAACACCGAACCGGTCGGGACGATGCTGGTGCGGCGGGCGAGGTGGCGTGGGCATCCTGCCCGCGAGTCGTTCACGTAGGCGTACTTCGAACGACATCCTCGGTGCCGGTCGCGCGCTGGACGGCGGCAGCGCTGAAGGTCCCGCCCCAGGCAGCGCGGGCATCCAGCCGGCGAGGCCGTCACAGATTCTACCTTTTCACGGAGAGGTTCGTAGCGTCGGTTGCATGCTCACGCCGCCGACAGCAGGAGCTTGCTCCGCATCGCGCTGGTCGCAGCCAACGCTCGCCACCCGATGCGCATTCGACGCGCCACGGATGCTCGCGATCTTCACCGCCCGCGCGGCCGCCCGATCAGCCAGACTGTTGCGGCGACGAATGGCGTCAGTAGGAGTTGCAGCGCCCCGGCTCCGAACCCGACGATGTCGTGCCAGTCATCCGCGGGGTGCTGAAGCCGGTAGAACGCGGCAGACATGAGTCCGACTGGAAGTGCCAGCACCGTGGGGAGTCCAACACTCAGCTAGAGAAGGCGGTCCGTTCGCAACCCCGGTCCAGGCTTTCGCAGCCGCCTTCGCAAATAGAGTCCTGCGAGCACGACGATCGCCGCGGATGTGAGTAGGGGGATCACGACCACGCGCGGACCTCGCAATCAGGTCGCGCGGCGCAGGTCGGCTTGATCATGCATCGACCGATCGGAGAGGGGGGGATTCGAACCCCCGGAAGGGCAAGCCCTTCACTGGTTTTCGAAACCAGCCCGATCAACCGCTCCGGCACCTCTCCAGCGCGGCGCGAACACGCGTTCGCCGGCCGACGCGAGCCACAAAGTTTAGCACGGCGGGGTGCGGGATTCAAACGCGGCGCCAGGATCGTGGCCCGTGCCGACCGCCGGCGGGCCGGCCCGTTGCAGCAGCATTTGGGCCTGCGGTCCGAGCGATCGGCGGTCGCCGTTCCGCCGCGTGAGGCCGACCTGATCCATGTACTCGGCCAGCGGCACGACGAATTTGCGGGTTGAGCCCAGCAGGTCGCGAATGTCCGAAACGGCCAGCTCGCCGCGCTGCGCGATCGCCGTGCTGACCCGCCGCACCAGCTCGCACCAGCTATCCGCGTGCAGCCATAAGCCGTCGCCCACGCGAATCAACCGCCCGCGCGTTGCGGCCAGCTCGATCAGCTCGTCGACGCGGCGGGCGTTCTTCGGCGTGCGCAGCCGCAGTGCATCGGGTGCCGGCGGCTGGAATGCCGCGGCGGCGAATTCACTCAAGATCGCATCGAGCAAAGCCTGATCCGCGGCGGGCATGGCGCGGGCGTGGCCGGCGGGCAGGACGTGCTCGTCGACCAGGCTGAACTTGCCGGAGCTCAGCAGCCAATCCGCCAGCCCGGCGCGAAGCGGCCGGGGACAGGACCGCGGCATCCACGTGGCCCACTCGCGCCGCGGAACGCCGGCGCTGCGCGGGTTGGCGTCGAGGTGCCGCCGGATCGCGTCCGCCAGCGGTGCACTGATCGCCTCGATCACGTCCGAGTGGCAGTATTCGAACGCGCCGCCGACCGGCAGGCGCCGCAGCCGGCCTTCGGTGCCGAGCTGACGACGAAGGCGCTCGGCCTCCTCGGCATCGCGGATGCCCGCGCCGGCGGCGAGCCGCTCGCTCGTGAGCGATTCCCAGCCGGCGCTGCGCACGAGCATCTCGACCCGCTGACGCGGCGCGCCTTCGGAAAGCAGGCGCAGCACGGCCTGGTCATCGGCATCGTCGCGACACCACGGCCGTTCGAGCGCGCGCAGCACCCGTCCGCCACCCAGCGTGCGCTCGCCGCTCTCATCGCGCAACACGAAGCGCTGGCCCCAGGCGGCCACGACGGGCTGCGTCAGGCGCAGCCGGGCGAACACGCCGCTGATCGCGGGCGCGGCCGGAGGCGACGAAAGCCGCAACTCGGCCAGCAATTCGCTCGTCGCCAGATGCAGTCGCACCCGCACGGACCGTCGAACGGCGCGGCCCGGCATGCGGAAACTGTGCAGATGCACGTCGAGACGGCGGGTGGCCTGGCAGCAGCCGGGCGTGCACAGTTCGCAGCCGCGACGAACCTGCTCAAGGGGCACGCCCGCCAGATTCAGCGCCAGGCGCATCCGGCCGGCGGCGGATTCGGCGGCGGCGTGGTGTGTTTGCAGGTCGCGCACGCGGACGCGCGTGCCTTGCGGCCAAAGCTCCAGCTCATCGTCGCTGCGCACCGTGCCGTGATAGAGCGAGCCGGTGACTACGGTCCCGCGGCCGGGAACGCTGAAGGCGCGGTCGATCGGCAGTCGAAACCAGCGTGGCTGTTCGCCGCCGGCTGCGCTGCATTCGCGCGCCAGGCGCGCCAGCGCCGCTTTCAGTTCGCTCATACCGCGACCATCCACGGCCGATGTGCGGATGGATCCGAGCGGCGTGATCGTTTGTAACTTCAGCTGGGTGCGCGCCTCCGATTCGACGATGTCGGCCCACTCCTCGTCGACCAGGTCGAGCTTGGTCAAGACCAGCAGGCAGCGCTCGACGCCCAGCAAACTGAGCAGCTCGATGTGCTCGCGCGTCTGCGGCATGACGCCGTCGTCAGCGGCGACGACCAGCAGCGCGACGTCGACGCCGGTGGCGCCCGCGACCATGTTGCGAATAAAGCGTTCGTGTCCGGGGACGTCGACGAACCAGACGTCGCAGCCGTCGATAGCTGCGTGCGCGAAACCCAGATCGATGGTCATGCCGCGGGCTTTTTCCTCGGGCAGCCGGTCCGGGTCGGTGCCGGTGAGCGTCCAGACGAGCCGGCTCTTGCCATGATCGATGTGGCCGGCGGTCCCGACGACAAGTTGCGGCGCGGTGGGCATGGTGCGGAGTGTATCGCGTGCGGAATGGCCGCGAGCGGATTGAGACGGATGCGCAGTCGCCGACGATCCCGGCGTGTCCGGTGGTGCGGTCGGGTGTTTATGCCCGGTGCGCCATCGCGGACGGCGACTGGCCCCGCGCAACTTGGTATTCAATCTTCGCCGCTGGTCAGGACTTGCCACCGGCCGCGGCAATCGCATCCGCAAGCTGGATTGTGCCTTCGTACAGCGCGCGGCCGATGACCACGCCGCCCAGCCCGATCGGCGCCAGGCGGCGAACATCATCGAGATCGGTAACGCCGCCGGCAGCGATCACCGGCTGGGTGGCCAGGCGGGCGAGATTGTGGATGGATTCGATGTTCGGGCCGAGCAGCATGCCGTCGCGGGTCACGTCGGTGTAAACGATGCCGGCCAGCGGCCAGTCGTGAACCGACTCCGCGACCTCCGCGGCCGAGCGGCGCGTCGCCTGCGTCCAGCCGCGGATCATCAGCAGCCCGAGCCGTGCGTCCAGGCCGAGCGAGATGCGCTGGTTGTATGCGGGCGTTGTGACGGTCTGGCGAAACCACGTCCAGTCTTCCAGCGCGCGCGTGCCGACGATAACGCGCTGCGCGCCGGCGTCGAGGGCTGCCCGGATGGAAGCCTCGTCGCGCACACCGCCGCCAAACTCGACGCTCAGCCCGGTCTTCACGATGTCTTTCAGTGCGGCGAGATTGGCGGGCCGACCTGTTCGGGCGGCTTCCAGATCGACCACGTGCGCCCAGGCGGCGCCCGCGTCGCGGAAGCGCTGCGCCACTTCGTACGGGTCGCTTTCGTACTCGATCACGCGATCGTAGCGGCCCTGAATCAGCCGAACACACCGACCCTCGAACAGGTCGATCGCCGGGAGAATCTCCATTCGCGCACCTTCGGCAGACACATCCAGCCCCGGTCATTCTCCGCAAACAGCGCGGCGGACGAACGCCGCGCGACGCCCGCCCGCCGTCGAGTTTCAAGTGCAGCCGGCGCGCGGATCAGCCCGGCGGGACGATCGTGGCGCCCTCGGTCTCGGTGGCGCCGCCCGGGCCGCCGACGTTCGGAGCGGAGCCGTCGCTCGGCGGTCGCTTGACCGCAATAACCTCGACGCGGCGGTTGCGCTTCTTGCCTTCCTTGGTGTTGTTGGAGTCCTTGGGGCGGAATTCGCCCTGCCCGCCGGCGATGATGCGCGACATCTCGATGCCCAGCTTGGACAGCTCGAGCGCGACCGTGTGCGAGCGGCCCTGGCTCAGGTCGAGATTGTCTTTCCACAGCGCCCGGCTGGCCTTGATCGGGTCGCTGTCGGTGTGGCCGATCACCCAGATGTCGCGATCGCTGTATTTTTCCTGGATGTTCGAGCTGATTTCGCGGAGCACGCCGCGACCCTCGCCTTTCAGGTCGGCCTTGCCGGAGTCGAACAGAACGTCCGACGTCAGGTCGATCCAGGCATACGGTCCGACTTCGGTCCAGCCCTTCCAGGTGGACGTATCCGCCGGCCGGGCGGCCTGCGCCGAGGCCAGCTCGCCGCGGAGTTGGTCGATCATCTGCTGAAGCTGCAACGCGCGCCGCCGTGCGTCGTCGGAGTCCTTCATCGCCGCCGCGAGCTGGGACTCAAGCTCGCCGTTGCGGCGTTCGAGATCCTGGTTCTCTCGTTGCAGTGCCTGGATCTGCATGTCCTTGGCGTTCGCGTCGCAACCGGACGAGAACGTCAGGGTCGTAACACCAACGACGCCCGCACAAAGTAGACCGAATCGCCTCATAGACGTGCTCCTCGAACAGACGCCTCCGTGCCCCAGGGGACCGCGCTTCCCCGCAGAACGGCCAACCCTGGCCGCTGCCGCGCGCAGAATAGCGCGCGCCGCCCCGCAAGGCAAGAACAGGCCCGAAACGGACCAAGCCGCGATTCCGTTGACGCGAGGTTGCCAGCCGTCTATACCACAGCGCGCGATGGGAGTCGGCCGACCAGCGGCCGGATCAACCTCGCGAAACGCCCCGATGCCGGCCGCGACTGCCGCCGGCAAGACCGGAAGGGACGCTCATGGGCGCGCTGCGCAGCTTCGGGTGGTTGCTGACTCTCATTCCGCTTCTGACGCCCGCGGCGGCGGCCGCGGATGACTATGTTCCGACGGACGCTCTGCACGCGGCCGGGCTGTCCCGCTTCTGGCAACTCCAACTCCCGCTGGAACCCGGCCAGCAGGTCGCCGACCTGTTCCGTGTCGACGATCACCTGTACATCACGACGAACGACGGCTTCGCTTACGCTGTCCATGCTAATACCGGGGCGATCCGCTGGTTGCGACGCGTCACCACCGGCGGCTATCGCATCTACACGCCCGCTCACACGGCCAACCGGGTGATCTTCGTAACGCCTCCCAGCGTGCGGCAGTACGGCCGTTACTTCGGTGAGCCGATCTCAGAGATGAGTCTGACTTTCCCGGCGGCGTCGGCCCCGTTCTGCGATGGCGTCCACTACTTCGTCGGCGGCCTCGACCAGCGGCTCTACGCGTTCTATCCGGCCTGGTCGCACGGACCTCTATGGAAAACCGTCAGCGCCGGAC
>CAYOHG010000044.1:0-934 GCA_964403685.1 uncultured Planctomycetales bacterium | reverse complement strand
CTCGCGACCTGTGTCTGTCAATCGCGTGCTGTATTTTGCCGGTGACCGGGGGACCATCGCCGCCTGCCGGCCCGAGAGCAAGACCTTCATCTGGCAGAAACGCATTGACGGAGCCGTTACGGCGGACCTGGTGGTCGACGCAAACGGCGTGTACGTCGCCAGCCGCAATCAATCGCTCTATCTGCTCGAATCCTCCAGCGGCGGACTGCGCTGGCGGGCGCGGCTGAACGCACCGCTCTACGAGCCGCCGGTGACGACGGCGGACGTGGTTTACCAGTACTCGGCCAACGACGGGCTGGTCGCGCTGAATGTCGGGGGGCCGAATGAGCAGCGCGTACGCTGGAAGGCGCCCGACGCGCACCACGTCCTGGCGCTGGGCGAACCGTTTTTGTACTCGCTGACGGACGACGGGCGAATCCTGGCCGTCCGGCAGGACACCGGCGCGGTGGCACACGAGGTGCCGGCCGCGGGCTTCACGCTCGCCGTTTCGAACGGCAGTGAAGCGGTGCTGATCGTGGGCTCGACCGATGGCCGGCTGTTCGCCGCGCGACCGAAGTCGTCGCCGCCGCTGACGGCTGAGGAGGTGCGACACGCGGTGGTCTACTCGCGCGCGGCCTCGGCGACGAGCTCGGCGCCGGCTCTGGCCGAGGCGTCGCCCGCGGCGGCGGACATTCAATCCACGCTGCGCGTCGGGGCGCCCATCGGCGGAAAATCGCGCGTGAGTCGCGAATTCGGCAGCGGCGGAGGAAGCGGCCAGACACCGCCTCCAAGCAGCCAGCCGGCCGGGGAAACACCCGTGCCCGCGGAAGCTCCCGCCAGCGAGCCGGCCGAGCCCGATGAGCCGGTCGCCGACGAACCGTAGCAGCCTTTCGAGGATGGAACACCGCCGCCCCCGGCCGTGTGTTCCGGTGCGAATATGGAGCACAGCCGCCCC
>CAYOHG010000043.1:0-11695 GCA_964403685.1 uncultured Planctomycetales bacterium | reverse complement strand
GGACGCGGCGGGCCGAGCACCGCGCCGGGCCGGGCGACGTCGATGCGGGCGCGCTGCGCGCCGGCCGGTTCGCGAGCCTCCTCGATGCGCAGCCGGTCCAGCAGCGCGCGGCGATAGAACTCCGAGTTCTCCATCGGCTCGGGCGAATGCGCATCATGCTCCTTCTGGATGCGCCCGTAGGTGCGCAGATTGCGAATCAGCAGCACCGTGTCCTGCGTCGTCGTGCCGCCGCTGTCCCGAATCTCCGCGTTGCCGGAAAGGTAGATGGTCAGCTCGAAGTGCCGGCGGTCATCGCCTTCAGCGGTCTGCGGCCGGATCCAGACGACGGCATCGTCCGCGGATACTCGCCGTCGGTTCATTTCAAGCGCGAACCCGCCGTTGAACATCAGCGTCAGCTCGCCGTCGTCCTGCTTCCACTGCCGCACGAATCGCCCGGAAAGCACAATGTCGTGCGAGCTGATCGCGTCGGGCAGCAGCGCGGTCAACCCGGGCTCAAGCGGCATCGCCGATTCAACCGCCGGCGGTGCCTCGGCCGGGGCACTCTCGGAATCCGGCTCAACGACGGACGGGTCCAGCGGAAGGCCGAAAGACGGCGCGGTCTGAGGCACGAGCGGCATCGTGGCGGGCTGCGACGCCGGAGACGGCTGCGTGGTGATGTGCTCCACCGAGCGTACACCATCCGCGGGAGGATCCTGACCGGCGCCGAGGCCGGCAAGCAGTATCAGCCCGACGCGCAGCGCGGTTGCCGACTTCGCCGGTCGTCGCTGCCAGGCTCGCGCCACGCCGCAATCCACGAATCGAGAGAGGTCCAATACCCGTGCGCCTCGCGGGCCATTATCGGGAGCGACGCAACGCGGTCAATGGCGAAACCCGCAAGCGCCGCTAAGATGTACACATGAAGCACCTGTTGCCGGTTCGCCCGACCGCGCGCGCGCAAGACGGCGAGCCTGCGCTGCGGCACTCGTGCGGCCTCTTTGGCATCGTCAATCACCCGGACGCCGCCGAGCTCACCTACCTGGGCCTCTACGCGCAGCAGCATCGCGGGCAGGAATCCGCCGGCATCTGCACCAGCGACACCCGAAACATCCTGCGGCACACGGGCCTCGGGCTGGTGACCGACGCGATCGATCAGGAGCAGTTGATCTCGCTGCGCAATCCGCTGGCGATCGGGCACGTGCGATATTCGACCACGGGATCGTGCCAGCCGGCCAACGCCCAGCCGCTGCTGGCCAGCACGCACGATGGTCCCCTGGCCATCGGGCACAACGGAAACCTGACCAACGCAGCCGCGTTGCGGCGGCGCTATGAAACCAGCGGCCACATCTTCACCACGACCTCCGACACCGAAGTGGTGCTGCACATGCTGGCCGATCCGCACTATCAGCAGTCGTCCGACCCGCTGGCCGAAGTGCTGCGGGAACTGTGCGGCTCGTTCTGCTTCCTGCTGATGCACCGCGACCGGATCGAGGCGATCCGCGATCCGTGGGGCAACCGCCCGCTGTGCCTCGGAAGGCTGGGCGGCGCCTGGGCGGTAGCCAGCGAAAGCTGCGCGCTGGACATCATCGGGGCCGACTACGTGCGCGACGTGCTGCCCGGCGAGATTGTCACACTCAGCGAGGCCGGTCTCAGCGCCCGGCGCTTCGCCACGGCCCCGGGCGGACACTGTGCGCAATGCATCTTCGAAATGGTGTATTTCGCCGACCCCGCCAGCATGGTCTTCGGCGACAACGTGCACGAAACTCGCAAGGCCTTTGGCCGCGCGCTGGCCGGCGAAGCGCCGGTCGATGCCGATCTGGTCGTGGCGGTGCCGAACTGCGCCCGCTGCGCCGCACTCGGGTACCACGAGCAGACCGGTATCCCGATCGGCCGCGGCTTCACCACCAACCACTACGTCGGCCGATCGTTCATTCAGCCGACGCAGCCGATCCGCGACCTGACCGTGCGGCTCAAGCTCAACCCGATCCGCGCCAGCGTACGCGGCAAGCGCCTGGTGGTGGTCGAAGATTCGGTGGTCCGCGGCACGACCACGCGCATGAAGATGCAGTCGCTCTATCGCGCCGGGGCGCGCGAGGTGCACCTGCGGGTCGCCAGCCCGCCGATCCGCACGCCCTGCTACTACGGCATCGACTTCCCCCGCCGCGAGGAACTGATCGCCAACCAGCGCGACGTCGAGCAGATCCGCCAGTATTTGTCGGTCGACTCGCTCGCGTATTTGTCTTTGGAGGGTATGCTCGCGTGCGTCAACGGCCGGCACGATGACTACTGCCACGCCTGCTTTTCGGGCAAGTACGTCATCCCGATCGACGCCGACTTCCGCAAGGACGTCTTCGAGCAGCCGCGCGCACCCAGCCCGGCCGCGGCCACCTGATGCGCGTGCTCCGCAGGCTTTGCAGCCCACGCCGTATAATCGACGCATGAGCGCCGCGCGGCTGAAGGTCAATGAGATCTTCCACTCGCTTCAGGGCGAGGGCACCCGCGCCGGACTGCGTTGCGTGTTCATCCGCCTGACCGGCTGCAACCTGCGCTGCACCTACTGCGATACTGAATACGCCTTCTACGACGGCCGCTGGATGTCGCTGGACGAGATCCTCGCCGCCGCCCGCGCCTTCGATTGCCCCTTCGTCGAAGTCACCGGCGGCGAGCCGCTGCTTCAGCCGGCGCTCGGGGCGCTGCTTGAGCGCCTGCTCTCCGCGTTCGAGACCGTCGCGCTGGAGACCTCCGGCGCGCTGCGCATTGCCGCGATTGACCCGCGCGTTGTGCGGATCGTCGATCTCAAGACGCCCTCCAGCGGCGAGTGCGATCGCAACTGCTGGGAGAACCTGGATCAGCTCACACCACGAGACGAGCTCAAGTTCGTGATCGGCACGCGCCAGGATTACGAGTGGGCCCGCGACGTGCTCCACCGGCACCAGCTTGCCGCACGCTGCCCCGTTCTGCTCGCGCCGGTCACCGGAACGCCGGACATCCAGGGTCTGGCACTGTATAAGGGCCATCTGGAGCCGGCCACGCTGGCGGGCTGGATCCTGGCGGACCGGCTGCCGGTGCGGTTGGGACTGCAACTGCACAAGCTGATCTGGTCTCCGTCCGCTAGAGGCGTCTGAACCGATCGCACATGGGAATGCCGCCATGCACGTCCGACTGACCAAGACGTTCACTTTTGAGGCGGCCCATTCCCTGCCGAAGTTTCCCGAAGGGCACAAGTGCCGCCGGCTGCACGGTCACAGCTTTCGAGTGGAGGTTGTTGTCGCCGGCGAGGTTGACCCGGCCCGCGGCTACCTGATCGACTACGGCGATATTCAGGCCGCCTGCGAGCCGGTGCGAGCCGCGCTGGACCACCGCCACCTGAACGAGATCGACGGGCTGGCCAACCCGACCGCCGAGGTGCTGGCGAGTTGGATCTGGCGACGGCTGAAGCCGCGGTTGCCGCTGCTGGCAAGCGTGGTGGTTCACGAGACCTGCACCAGCCGATGCGAATACGCCGGCGATGCGTGAGGAAGCGCTGCGGAACGCTCATACGATCCAGTTCGGGCGTATCCGCGACCGAGCGAACGACTTGGCCTGACGGAATATCGCCACATCGGCTGTAAAATTCTGCTCAAATCGCAAACTCTGCGCTGAGCGGCGGGAATACGTCATCGCGTGTTGCGATTTGTACTTACAGCTACGTAGGTTGGGGAGCCCGTAGCGAGAGCACGACGCGGGAACCTAGCGGAGGGGCACCAGGTTCCCGCGTGTGCGATCCTCTCCATCACCCCGCCCCAACTCGATTCCATTTCGGCTGGTCGAACTACGCCGCGTCCCGCACAATCCTCGCCGCGTCGGCTGACACCCTATCCGTCATCGAGGATTGTCGTCATGTCCACCGCTCCGCTTCTCGTCAGCGCCGCCCTGTTGGCCCTGTTGCGGCCTCACGCCTTTGCCGGCGACCGAATTACCGGCCGGCCGTTCGCTACCCGCTCTGAGGTCATCGCCCAGCATGGAATGGCCGCCACCAGCCAACCGCTCGCAACGCAGATTGCCATTGAGATTCTGAAACGCGGCGGCAGCGCGGTGGATGCCGCCATCGGCGCCAACGCCGCCCTGGGCCTGATGGAGCCGACCGGCAGCGGCATCGGCGGCGACCTATTCGCGATCGTCTGGGACGCGAAGACGCGCAAATTATTCGGACTCAATGCCAGCGGGCGCTCGCCGCTGGGCCTGACGCGCGCGGAGCTGCTCAAGCAGCTTGCCGGCCGCGAGCGTATCCCGCCATTCGGCCCGCTGCCGCTCAGTGTGCCCGGCTGCGTGGACGGCTGGTTCGAGCTACACGCACGTTTCGGACGCTTGCCGATGAGCGAGCTCCTCGCGCCGACCATCGCGTACGCGCGCGCGGGGTTTCCGGTGTCGGAGCTGATCGCGCATTACTGGCAGCGGGGCGGCGCCGTGCTGCGCGAATACCCGGGTTTCGCGGACGTTTTCCTGCCCGCCGGCAACGCGCCGGCTAAGGGGGACATCTTCCGCAACCCCGCGCTGGCCGACACGCTTGAGACGCTCGCGGCGCACGGCCGCGACGCGTTCTATCGCGGCCCGCTGACCGATCGCATGGATGCGTTTTTTCAACGGACGGGCTGCTATCTGCGTCGGACGGATTTCGAGCAGCACAGCTCGACCTGGGTCGATCCGGTATCGACCAACTATCGTGGCTACGACGTGTGGGAGCTGCCGCCCAACGGCCAGGGCGTCGCGGCGCTTCAATGGCTCAACATCCTCGAAGGATTCGATCTCAGGTCGCTCGGGCACAACAGCCCGGACTACCTGCACCTGCTGATCGAAGCCAAGAAGCTGGTCTACGAGGACCGGGCGCGCTACTACGCCGACCCGCAGTTCGCGAGCCTTCCGCTCGAAGGGTTGCTCTCCAAGGCGTATGCCGCGAAACGTCGGGCGCTGATCGACCCGCGCCGCGCGGCCCGCAGCTATCCACCGGGAGCGCCGGAGGACCTGCGCAGCGGACGGGCGACCGACGCCGCTCGGCTGGCCGCCGCCGACGACGCCCTGCGCGAAGGCGACACGGTCTATCTGACCACGGCGGACCGCGATGGAAACATGGTCTCACTCATTCAGAGCAACTATCGCGGGTTTGGCAGCGGACTCTGCCCCGACGGCCTGGGCTTCTGCCTTCAGGACCGCGGTGAGCTGTTTTCGCTCGAAGCCGATCACGCCAACGCCTACGCGCCGGGCAAACGACCGTTTCACACCATCATTCCCGCGTTTGTGACCCAAGCGGGTCAGCCCTGGCTGAGCTTCGGCGTGATGGGCGGCGACATGCAGCCGCAAGGGCACGTGCAAATCCTGTGCAACCTGATTGACTTCGGCATGAGTCTTCAGGAGGCCGGCGACGCGGCCCGCTTCTACCACACCGGATCCAGCGAACCGACCGGCGAAGCGATGACCAACGGCGGTACGTTGTCGCTGGAATCCGAGATCGGTGAGGACGTGCGGCGTGAGCTTGCCCGTCGCGGTCATCGTATCGAGTTCGCGGATGGTCCGTACGGCGGCTACCAGGCGATCGGCTGGGATGCGGCCCGGCGCGTCTTCATCGGCGCGTCGGAGTCGCGGAAGGACGGCCAGGCCGCGGGCTACTGACCCGGCTCCCGCCGACGGCCTGATCCGGGCACGACCGCGACCGCGAGTCAGGGTTCGCTTGGCGGCGGCAAACGGAACGGCTTTTTGTCCTTGTAGAGCATGTAGCGGGCGTCGAGGTCGTAGAGGTAATCCTGGAGCAACTGTTTTTTGGCCATCGTAATGGCCCGCTCGATCGATTTCTGGGCTGCCGGCCAGTCGCCCAGCGCCGCCTTGGCCGCGGCGAGCGTGTCGACGAGGTGCGGGTCGAATCCGCCCGTGGCGCGGGTCAGTTCTTCGGCGATGCGGGCGGCCTCGGTGGGGTTGCGCTGCTGATCAATCGGTGAGGCCGCCAGCAGCCAGGCCAGCCCGTTATGCAGCATCCGGTCGCTGGGCACCCGCGCGATCCCGTCGCGATAGACCTTTTCGGCCTCGGCGTAGCGGCGCTGGTTCAGGTATTCGTCGCCAAGGTCGAGCCATGCGGCGCCCGACTCCGGCGAGACCTCGACCGCCCGGTGCAGCGCCTGGAGCGCTGGCCCCGGCTGACCGACGGCGCGCTGCGCCAGGGCCAGCACGCGATAGGCATCACCATCGGCGGGCGTCCGCTCGACGCCGTCCTGGGCGACGCGCACCGCGCGTTCGGCCTGATGCTGCTCGATCAATGCGAGCACGAACCGCCGGCGGATCATGGCGTCAGTGGGCGCGATCTGCGTCGCCTGCTCAAAAGCCTGGAGCGCTGGGGCGGTAAGCCGCATCCTGGTCAGCACGTCGCCGATCTGGGCCTGCGCATGGGCATAGGTCGGGTCGCGCTGCAACGCCTTCTGAAGCTGGTCGATCGCCTCTACGAAGCGTTCCTTCTGCGTCAAGGCGAGCGCGAATTCGAAGTGCGTCACCGCCAGGACCGGCTCGGTCTGCACAATCCGCTCGTACTCGCGCAGCGCCTGTCCGAGCTTGGAGTCCGCCAGCAGAGCACGTCCCAGGCCGCGCCGCGCATGAAGATCGTCCTGAGCCTCCAGCGCCGCGCGATAGTGCTCAATCGCCCGTGGCGCCATCTTCCGCGCCAGCAGTGCATCGGCCAGTGCAACGTGCGCCGCGGCGGCGACGGCCGGTCGCTGCGAGCGGCGGATCAGCTCCTGCAAGGCGAACTCGGCACGCTCCAGATCGGCATCAAGCGCCGTCGCGGCCAGCAGCGTGCGGTAATCGCCGAAACTGTCGTAGGGATCGGGACCGCCGGGGTCGGCTCCGATCGGTCCTGCGGCGGCGAGCAGCTCATCGAGTTGCCGGCCCAGCCGGCGGACAACGTCCGGGTTACCGGCCGCAACATCCTCGCCTGGGGCGCCCTCGTGGCCGACGCGATAAAGCCGCTCGCGACCGCCGCGCACATACAGCCAGCCGTCGGCGCGCAAGCTGAACAGCGCGCTGCAACCCAGCCGGCGCGCCGGCCGCAGCGACTCGCTGTACGCGGGCCGATCAGCGGCTTCAGTCGGTACATTCAACAGTGCCAGCAGGCTGCTTCCGTTGCCGTCGGGCGCGGGCAGCCCGGCGGCAGCGAGCAGCGTCGGTGCCAGATCGACCAGTCGCGCCTGGGCAGTGCTGCGCGTCCCCGCCGGCACGCCGGGACCGCGGAGAATCAGCGGCACCCGCAGCACGTCGTCGGACAGAAAATAGCCGTGGGTGGGTTCGTCGAAGCGGCCCAGGGCCTCACCGTGGCTGCCGGTGACGATGACCAGCGTTTGCTCGGCCAGCTCGAGTTGTCCCAGCTCCGCCAGCAAACGGCCGAGCTGCGCATCGATGCCCGCCACCGCAGCAAAGTAGGCGGAGTCCGTCGCTTGGCCGGCTTCGCTGGAGCCGCCGAGCGCCGGCGCGAGCGCATCGGCCAGGTTCACCCACAGGAAATAGCGCGTCGACTTTTGCTGCCTGAGCCAGGCGATCGCCGAATCAACGACCGCGCTTCCCGGACGTAGCAGCGGCGACATCTCATTGTCGACGCCGCCGGGCACTGAGTCCGGCTCGCGATAGTCGCCAAACCCCCGCTCCAACCCGAAGCCGCGTTGCAACAACGACGAACCGACCTCGGCCGCGGCCGCGTAGCCCGCGCCGCTCAACCGCGCGGCCAGCGTCGGCTTGTCGGCAGGAAGTCGGAACACGAGATTGTCACGCACGCCGTGCTGGAACGGCTGCAACCCCGTGAGAATCGTTGCGTGTGAGGGCAGACCGAGCGGCACGGAGGCGACGCACGAATCGAACAATGTCCCCTGCGCCGCCAATGCGTCCAGATGCGGGGTCACGCTGGGGGACCGCCCGTAGCAGCCCAGCGCGTCGGCCCGCAGCGAATCGACGGTGACCAGCAGGATGTTCGGCCCCGCCGAGGCGCCCGACGGCTGCGATTGAGCCGCAACCGCCGCCGGCCCGCCCAGCCAGACCGCCGCTGACAGCAGCCCGGCGACGCACTTTTTCCGCATGCTCAAAGCCGCGCTCATCAGTTCCTGTTCCTCCGCCCCCGCGGGACCATACCGCTGATCGCACTATTCAATCGGACACCGCCCATCGCGTCCGGTTGCGAATCACCGGGCCGCCGCGGTTCGGCGCACAAATCGCTGGCCGGGCAGCCGCCGAATCATGCCCTTGAGCTCCAGCGACGTGAATGCCGCCAGCAGCTCGCCGACCGGCGCACCGCCGCCGGCCAGGACGCTGTCCTGCAAGACCGGCTCGTCGCTCAGGGCCTGGAACACCAGCTTTTCGGCCGGCGCCAGCGAATCCGTGAAAAGCGGGCCGGCGCCGTCCTCCTGTTGTGGCTGCGGCGTCGGCACCTTCATCACCGCGGGCGCAGCGGTCGTGGCACGGAGTCGCTGCCCCAGCTCGCCCAGCTCATCGAGAATGTCCTCGAGACAGGTCACCAGCTTGGCACTGCTGTCGCGGATCAGGCCGTTGCTGCCGATCGCGGCCGGTTCCTGCAAACGGCCCGGAATCACGAAGACTTCGCGGTTGTACTCGCTGGCCAGCCGCGCTGTGATCAGTGCACCGCTGCGGGCGGGCGCTTCGACTACCAGCACGCCCAGCGACATCCCCGCGATGATGCGATTGCGGCTCGGGAAATTCTCGCGACGCACGCTGCTGCGCACCGGTAGCTCACTGATGCAGGCGCCGTGCTGAACCAGCCGTTCGGCCAGCGGGCGGTTCTCCGGAGGGTAGATCTCATTCAGCCCGCTGCCCACGACCGCCAGCGATCGTCCGCCCGCGTCCACCGCGCCGTGATGCGCAAAGGCATCGATTCCCCGGGCCAGCCCGCTTACCACGGTGAAGCCCGCGCTCGCCAGTAGCTCGCCGAACCGCCGCGCCTGCTCGCCGCCATACAGCGTGCACTGCCGAGTCCCGACCACGCCCAGCGCGATTGCGTCCGTCTCACGCAACTCGCCGCGCACGAAAAGGACGATCGGCGGGTCAGGAATCCGCCGCAAACCAGGCGGATAGGCCGCATCGGCGCCGCAAACGATCTGCACGCCGGCCTCGGCAGCGGCGGCGGTCTCCGTTTCCACCGCGGCGGTCAGCGCGACCGAATCGCGCTGCGCGACGATGCGGGCGGCCGAGTCTCGCCCGATTCCCTTGATCGCAGCGAGGTCCGCAACGCTGGCCTGCATCGCCCCGGCGACGCCGCCGAATCGCTGAAGGATGCGCTGAAAGAGGGTCGGCCCGACGCCGTCGATCAGCGACCAGCGCAAGTGCAGGCGCGTTGTTTCAGACAGCTCGCACGCCATCGGCCATACGTCCTGGTTCTACCGGCGTCCGCTGCGGCACACGGAATGCCCCCGATCATACGATGAGCGGCGCCGCGTGTCGCCGCTGCCGTTTCAAGCTGTTTCGTGAGCGGAGCTTGCGATGATGCGATCGAATTTCGGCGAGTCAATGGTGGTCGCGAGTTGGCGTCGAAACTGCGCGGTGAAGGCGGCGGCCGCGCTGCTGGCGACCGCCGGCCTGACGCTCGGCTGCAATGAGACCGAAACGAACGCCTTTCGCGACGCCGCGGCGCCGGCCCTTGAGGCCGGTGTCAACTCGCTGCTGGGGGCCGTCGTGGACGGCGCGTTCGCGGTCTTTGAAACGACCCGCGATAGCTCATCCAGCACGGATAGCTCGGCCAGCGGCGACGGCACGACGGGTACCGACGCCGCGACCGGCGGGTAGCCCGCGCCTGGACGGCGGGTCGGGCGCGAGGGCCACGGGAACGTAAGGAACATGGCGACGAGGGCGCAACGACGCGGGCGCGCGTGCAGCGTCCAGCTCCCCCACAACGTCATTCCGCAAAGCGCAGCGGCGGCGAACCCTGCGGCGGAGATCAGAACGGGCCCGAATCGCGTGGTCTTGCGTGCGCGCTCGCGCGACTAATGAACGCCAAGCAGCCGTCGCCTGTCAGAGCGCACCGAGCTTCTGCGCAATGACGTTTCGATAATCAGTCTTCTTCCGCGCACCGACGATGCGCTCGACGCTCTGGCCGCCATTGAACAGGATCACCGTGGGAATGCTCTGCACGCCGTAGCGCGCCGCAACGCCCGGCGCGTGGTCCACGTTGAGCTTGCCGACCTTGACCTTGCCGACCAGGTCCGTCGCCAGCTCATCAATGGTCGGGGCCAGCATCTGACAGGGGCCGCACCACTCAGCCCAGAAATCGACCAGCACGGGCGTGGCCGACTGAAGCACTTCGGTTTCAAAATTGGTATCGTCGAACTGCATCACATTCGCGCCGGCCATGGCTCGTCTCCAACCTCGCCTTGATTCGCCTCCCCGCAAGTGAATCGATGGTAGCGGGTGGGTGGGTGAAGTCAAACCGCGCCGCGAATGACCCGTCCCAACTGCAATCTGCCGCCGCGACCGGCGTTATGGCCAGGTATACTGCGCGTGTTCGCATCGTGGAGCAGCGCCCCGGCGGCGATCGCTTCGGCCCTGCGGCGAATGTCGGTTGCCGCGTCGCAGCACACTCGGAGTCAAGCATGCCTCGAATGCTGCTTCTGACGCCCATGGTGATTTGGATCGGCACCGCCGCGCGGGCCGCCGACCCGGCCGAGACCTCGCTCAAGCCCCAGAAAGAGTTCAGCCCAGCGCACGCGGCCCACCTGCTGCGGCGCGCGGGCTTCGGCGGCACGCCGGCAGAGGCCGATCGGCTGGCGGCCATGGGCCTGGAGGCCGCCGTCAACCACCTGATCGAGTTCGCCGACACGCCGTATCAGCTCGCGCCGCCGCCGATCCCGGCGGAGCTGCTTGAACCGGTGGACCGCGGCGAGCTTCGCCGTCTCAGCGACGAGGAGCGCGAGCGGGCGCTGGAGCAGCGCCGCCGCAAGGAGCGCGTGGCCTTCGAGGAGACCCGGCTGTGGTGGCTGGAGCGGATGGTGGCGTCGCCGCGTCCGCTCGAGGAGAAGATGACCCTGTTCTGGCACGGGCACTTCACCAGCGGAATGCGCGAAGTGCGCAATGCGGTGTTCATGAAGGAGCAGAACGCGTTTCTGCGAGCGCACGCGCTGGATAACTTCGGCGACCTGCTGGCGGGCATCAGCCGGGATCGCGCGATGCTCGTGTACCTGGACGGCAACCGCAACGTCAAGGCCCAGCCCAACGAGAACTACGCCCGCGAGCTGCTGGAGCTGTTCTCGCTGGGCGTCGGCAACTACAGCGAGGCCGACATCAAGGCCGCCGCCCGGGCGTTCACCGGCTGGGGCTTCGACGACGACGGCTTCAACCTTCGCGACCGCCAGCACGACGATGGCGTCAAGACCTTCCTGGGTCGCACCGGCAATCTCGACGGCGACGACGTGATCGCCGTGATCCTCGAGCAGCCCGCTTGCGCGCGCTTCCTCGCCACCAAGCTCCTGCGCTTCTTCGTGATGCCGGATCCGGACCGCAAGCTGATCGACGCCCTGGCGCGCGAGGTGCAACGCCGCAAGTACGAACTCAAGCCGGTCATGAAGACGCTGCTGTCGAGCGAAGCGTTTTACAGCGCCGCGGCCCGCGCCAGCCTGATCAAAAGCCCCGTCGAGCTCGTGGTCGGCACCGCCCGGACGCTGAATGTGCCGATCGAGGACCTCGCCGCCGCCGAACGAGCCCTCGCCGC
>CAYOHG010000042.1:0-11702 GCA_964403685.1 uncultured Planctomycetales bacterium | reverse complement strand
GCTGCTCGACCGGGTCGCCGCCGCCGAGCCGCGCATCCGGATCATCCACCTGGCGCGCAACTACGGGCAGACGGCGGCCATGATGGCCGGTTTCTGGGCGACCCGCGCGCCCGTGGTCGTGCCGCTGGACGGCGACGGCCAGAACGAGCCCGACGAGGTCGGCCGGCTGGTCGACAGGCTCGAGCAGGGCTACGACGTGGTCAGCGGCTGGCGGCGCGACCGCAAGGACTCCTGGCTGCGAACGCGCGTCTCGCGGATCGCCAACTGGATCATCGGACGGATCACGGGCGTCCGGCTGCACGACTATGGCTGCACGCTCAAGGCGTACCGGGCCCACATGATCCGCGATGCGCGCCTCTTCGGCGAGATGCACCGTTTCATTCCGATCTACGCCTCGATGCACGGCGCCCGCATCTGCGAGGTCGTCGTCCGGCACCATCCGCGCATCGCCGGCCACAGCAAGTACGGCTACGGCCGCATCGTCAAGGTCGCGCTCGATCTGGTGCTGGTGCGGATGTTGCAAAAATACCGCACCAAGCCGCTGCACTTCTTCGGAAAGATCACGCAGTGGGCATGGCTCGGCACGGCCGCCTGCTTTACCTTCGCGATCCTGAACGCGATCTACTCGCTCGATCCGTGGGCCGCGTTCTGGGGCAAGGCCCCGCTGATCGGGACGATTTTCTTCGTGCTCGGCTGGATCGCGATCATGTCCGGCCTGGTGGCGGAGCTGGTGATGCGCTCAGGCTTCGAATTCAACGCCGGGCGATACTGGGAAGAGGCCCGCCGCGTCAATTTCGAGCGCTCCGCCGAGGATGACCCGCCGCGCTATGCACCGTACGAGGTCATCGAACCCGCCGACGTGCCGCAGTCGGTCCGACGCTAGGCGGCGCCACGCTATTCGAAGATCGCTCACGCGCTCGTACAATCCGCTCCAGGGCAGCACCGAGTTCGATGTGTGCGCCTCCAGACCGGAGAGCCCGCTCGTGGACAAACCCATCGCCGCCATGCGCAAGGAATACCTGCTCAAGGCCCTGACCGAGGGCGAGGCCGGGGACGATCCGCTAGCCCTGTTTACGCGCTGGTTTCAGGAGATGGTGCGGACCAACGGCGAGGAGCCCAACGCCATGGCGCTGGCCACCGTCGCGCCTGACGGCAGCCCCTCGTGTCGAACCGTGCTGTTGAAAGGCTACGACGAGCGCGGCTTCGTATTCTATACCAACTACGACAGCCGCAAGGCCCGCGAGATGGCCGCGAACGTGCACGTGGCGCTGTGTTTCTGGTGGGCCGAGCTCGAACGCCAGGTGCGGATCGAAGGCACGGTGGAACGAGTAAGCGCGGCGGAGTCGGACGAGTATTTTCACTCGCGCCCGCGACTGGCGCAGATCGGGGCCATGCTGTCGCCGCAGAGCAGCGTGATCGCCTCGCGCGACGTGCTCGAACAGCGGCTGCTGGCGCTACAGGCGGAGTTTGTCGGCAAGCCGATCCCGCGGCCCGAGACATGGGGCGGGTATCGCTGCAACCCGCGGATGATCGAGTTTTGGCAGGGGCGCGAATTCCGGCTGCATGATCGTCTGCGCTTTTCACGCCAGCCGGACGGCGGCTGGAAGCGCGAGCGCCTGGCTCCGTAGGCAGACTGTCGGCGCGGGGGCGCCGCGGGGGCAACCGATGGGATACACCTATGTCGTGTTGGGCGCGGGTCGACAGGGCGTAGCTCTGGCGTACGACCTGGCGAAAACCTGTGACGCGCAGCGCGTCGTGCTGGCGGATTCCGACGCTCAGGCGGCACGCCGCGCGGTCGACCGCCTCGCCCGGTTGCTGCCGCGGCGGACCGACACCTTCTCGGCCGAGACCTGCGACGTCACTCAACGGGCGGAGATCGAGCGGGCCCTGACCGGCGCGAACGTGGCCATCTCTTGCGTGCCATACCGCTTCAATGTCGATTTAACCGACGCCGCGATTGACGCCCGCGTGCACTTCTGCGATCTCGGCGGCAACACGGACGTCGTCCGGCGCCAACTTGCTCAGCACGAGCGCGCCCGATCCGCCGGCGTGAGCATCGTGCCGGATTGCGGCCTCGCGCCCGGGCTGGGCAATCTCCTCGCGGCGCACGGCATCAAGCAGCTTGACCAACCGGAATCCGCACACGTGCGTTGCGGCGGGCTGCCGGAACGGCCGGTTGGCCCGCTGGGGTACAAGCTGCTGTTCCATTTCCAGGGGCTGATCAACGAGTACAGCGGGTCAGCGGAGTTTCTGCGCGACGGTCGTCTCGTGCTCGTGCCGACGCTCACGGAGCTGGAGCCGATCGAGTTTCCGGAGCCGATCGGGCGCTGCGAGGCCGCCGTCACCTCGGGCGGCACGAGCACCTGCCCGCTGAGCTTTCTGAACCGCGTCCGCGACTATGACTACAAGACCGTGCGCTACCCTGGGCACTTTGCGATCATCAAAGCCATGTTCGAGCTGGGATGTTTCGAGGAGCGCGTCAGTCTGCGCGACGGCACGTCGATTGAGCCGAAGGCGCTGCTGCGCCAGCTAATGGAGGAGCGGCTCGCGTTCCCTGACGTGCGCGACATCACCGTGTTGCGGGCGACGGTCTCGGGTCGGAAGGCCGGGCGGGCGACAACGCTCGTGTACGACCTGTTGGACCGCCACGACGAAGCCACCGGCTTCACCGCGATGGAGCGGACCACCTCGTTCCCGACCGCGTTGATCGCTTTCATGCAGGCCCGCGGGCTGATCGCCGCAGGCGCCGAGCCGCTGGAGAAATGCGTGCCGCTGGATACCTACCTGGAAGAGCTGCCGCGGCACGACATTCGCGTGACGACGCAGGTGACCTGAACGCTTCGCAACGGTCCTTTCTCGGGGGCCGGGCATCCGCCCGCGATCGTTGCACCGCAACGTACGGCCCCGGCTTCGCCCGCCGCAACGACTTCCGCCGGCCGGCCCGATACCATATGCGCAGCGGCTCCGGCCGGGCGGCGCTTGCGGCCTGCCCCAGGTCGGACCACGGCTCGACCGCACCCACGAGAGGACGCTCATGAGCGATTTGCTGAAGAAACTCGGCATCGACAAGGAGAACTACGGCGGCTTCTGCGGCGAGTGGCTGGGCAGCGGCCCCCGGCTGGAAGTCACGACGCCGATCGACGGCTCGGTTCTCGCGGTCGTCAACCAGGTGAACGAGGCCGAGTATGACAAGATCAGCGAGCGGGCCTACAAGGCGTTCTTCCAATGGCGCGAGATGCCGGCGCCGAAGCGCGGCGAGATCGTGCGGCAGCTCGGACACAAGCTGCGTGAGGTGAAACGCGAGCTGGGCGGGCTGGTCACGCTCGAAATGGGCAAGATCGCCGCCGAGGGTGAGGGCGAAGTCCAGGAGATGATCGACATCTGCGACTTTGCGACCGGCCTGAGCCGCCAGCTCTACGGCTTGTCGATGCACTCCGAGCGCCCCAGGCATCGCATGTACGAGCAGTGGCACCCGCTGGGCGTCGTCGGCGTCATCAGCGCGTTCAATTTCCCCGTCGCCGTCTGGAGCTGGAACGCGGCCCTGGCGGCGGTGTGCGGCGACCCGACGCTCTGGAAGCCCTCCAGCAACACCCCGCTGTGCGCCATCGCCGTCACCAAACTCGCTCAGCAGGTCTGCGCGGCCAACGGCGTCGACCCGGCCATCTTCTCGCTCGTCATTGGCAAGGGCTCGACCATCGGCGACCGCATGCTCGCCGACCGCCGTATTCCGCTGGTCAGCGCCACCGGCAGTTGCACCGTCGGCGTGCGCGTGGCGGAGATCGTCGGCAAGCGCTTCGGGCGGACGATCCTGGAACTGGGCGGCAACAACGCCGTGATCGTCACGCCCAGCGCGAATCTTGAGCTGGCCCTGCGCGCCATCGTTTTCGGCGCGATTGGCACCGCCGGCCAGCGCTGCACCAGCACCCGCCGCATTCTCGTGCACGAGTCGATCAAGCGGACGCTGATCGAGCGGTTGCTGGCGGCGTACAAGACCATCCGCATCGGCGACCCGCGCAAGAGCGGTATTACCATGGGCCCGCTCGTGACCAAAGCCGCCGTCAACGACCTGCTCCACGCCGTCAAACGCGTGCAGGAAGAAGGCGGGCGAGTGCTGTGCGGCGGCGAGAAGCTCGAAGGGCCGGATTACCCCGGCGGGCACTACGTGACGCCCTGCATCGCCGAGGCGCAGAACCAGTTCAGGATCGTGCAGGAGGAGACCTTCGCGCCGATCCTATACATCATCGGCTATGGCAATGCGAGCGCGAGCCCGGCCCAGGCGGTTGGCGAAGTCGGCCAGGCGCTGTGCATGAACAACGGCGTGCCGCAGGGCCTGAGCAGCGCGATCTTCACCGAAAACCTGCGCGAGGCCGAAAGCTTCCTTTCGGCCGCCGGCAGCGACTGCGGCATCGCCAACGTCAACATCGGCACGAGCGGGGCGGAGATCGGCGGGGCGTTCGGCGGGGAGAAGGACACGGGCGGCGGGCGCGAGAGCGGCTCCGATTCGTGGAAGCAGTACATGCGCCGCCAGACCAACACGATCAACTACGGCACGGAGCTGCCGCTGGCGCAGGGGCTGCGGTTTGGGGAGTAGGGGCCCCGGTGCGATTTCGGAGGCACACGGCATGTTCACACGGATCACCGTCCGCAATTTCCGGCTGTTCGAAAACCTCGAACTGACCGGCCTGAGCCGCGTCAACCTCATCGGCGGCGCGAACAACGTCGGAAAGACGAGCTTGCTTGAAGCGATCTTCCTGCTGCTCGGTGCGACGAATCCGGAGCTGACGCTGCGGGTCAACCAACTCCGCGGCATCCATGCCATTCAGGCGGACATGCGTGAGTCGTGGGGGTGGCTGTTTCGGGTTCGCGAGTTCGAAAAGGAAATTCTCGTTGCGGCCCGATCATCTGATGGGATGACTCATGAGTTACAGGTGGCTTCAGACCCAGTGGCGACTCGTGTCGTTGGCGCCGCAGGGGAGAGTGGGCTTTCGCTGACGAAGGAGCTCGGATCGGCGGGAACCCAAGCCGACAGCTTCTCGTTGTCTTTGCGTTACACGGGACCAAACGGCCAGAGCCTTAGTTCGCGCGTGGTGCGGTCCTGGGATGGAAATATCCACATGACTCCGGGGGGACCGGCGCTGTTTCCCGCAGTTTTCCTGTCCACACGCAGTCGGCCTGCGAAAGAAGATTGCGATCGATTCTCATACCTCCAGACCGCAGGGCGAGAGGCCGAGGTGATCGCTGCGCTCTGAGCCATCGACGGACGGATTGGACGCTTGGCAATTGGAAGCGTGGCCGGAACGCCAATCCTCCAAGCGGATTATCTGGATTTGCCGCTGATGCCGCTCGCCCTCTTGGGTGAAGGCACTTCGCGCCTGACGTCCATTGTGCTGGCGATCCTGTCGTCGACCGGCGGTTTTGTGCTTATTGACGAAATCGAGAATGGACTTCACCACTCCTGCCACAAGACGGTCAGCGCGGCGTTATTCGAAACCGCCCAGCGCGCCGACGTCCAGGTCTTCGCGACCACTCACAGTCGCGAATTCGCGACCGCGGCGTGCGCCGCCGCTTCGGAGCGCTTGCAGCCGGAGCTCGCGTACATCCGACTCGAACGCAGCAACGGTGCCGTGCGCGCGATCAGCTATTCGCTCGACGACCTGAAGGCGGCGGATGAGTTCAATTGGGAGATCAGATGAGCTCGCCCTCGCGTTTACTTCGCATCGAGCAACCGAAACTGCTTGTCGGCGAAGGCGCGGAGGAGCGCCGCTACTTCACAAAGCTCCTCTCGCATCTGGGCATCCATGATGTACAGGTGGAGCATTATGGGGGGACTGGCGAGCTGCGGAAGTGGCTGAACTCCCTGAACAAGGTGCCCGGCTTCGACAGGCTGCGATCACTCGGAGTGACCCGAGACGCCAATGGGGATTCAGCGGCGGCCAAGCAGGCCGTCCGCGACGCCGTAGCGGATGAAGGTTTTCCCTTGGCGGGTGTTGCCAGCCAAAGCAGCAAGTCCGAACCGTGCACGAGCATCTTCATCCTCCCCGACGACCAGTCGGACGGCGATTTGGAGGCGCTGTGCCTGCGCTCGATCGAACACGAGCCGGCGTACAGATGCGTTCTCGAATACCTCACGTGCATGCAACGTTACTTTCGTGAGTTTCACAAGAACAAGGCCGCGGTTGTGTCCTGGCTTGCGTGCCGCTCGGACCGGCCATGCCGCCTCGGAGAGGCTGCTGAGAAAGCCCTCTGGAACTTCCACCACGACAGCTTCGCGCCGCTGTCCGAGTTCTTGAAATCGCTTTGAGTCTTCGGTCCCGCGCCTTGCCAGCCGGCCCAGCACCCAATATGTTGCATCGCGAACCGACCGAACATACAAAATACTGTGAACTGGGCGCAGGCGTTCACCACGGGGACGTTGACCATGGCTAATCCCGAGAGAGGAATCCACAATGCCGACTGCGTCGCCGGCCTCGCCGCCATGCCCCCCGCCGCCGTCGACCTCGCCTTCGCCGATCCACCCTTCAACATCGGCTACGACTACGACGTTTACGACGACCGCAAGGCCGCCGACGAATATCTGGACTGGTCGCGCCGCTGGATCGAAGGCGTGCGGCGCGTGCTCAAGCCCGACGGTACGTTCTGGCTGGCGATCGGCGACGAGTTCGCCGCCGAGCTGAAGGTGCTCTGCACGCGCGACCTGGGCTTTCACTGCCGAAGCTGGGTGGTCTGGTACTACACCTTCGGCGTGCACTGCGTGAACAAGTTCACCCGCAGCCACGCGCACCTGTTTCACTTCGTGAAGGACCCGAAGCGCTTCACCTTCAACTCGCTCGCGGTGCGCGTGCCCTCGGCCCGCGAGCTGGTCTACGGCGACAAGCGCGCCGACCCGGCCGGTCGCGTGCCCGACGACACCTGGCTGATGGCGCCGGTGCTGCCGGCCGAAGTGCCGACGCGCGACGGCTTCATCCTGCGGCCGCAGGACATCCCCGAGCGCTTCCCGCAACACAGCGACACGTGGTATTTCGCGCGCGTCGCGGGGACGTTCAAGGAGCGCCGCGGCTGGCACGGCTGCCAGATGCCCGAGCAACTGCTCGGCCGCATCATCCGGGCCTGCTCGAACGAGGGCGACGTCGTGCTTGACCCTTTCGGCGGCAGCGGCACTACGCTGGCCGTCGCGAAGAAGCTCGGCCGCCAGTACATCGGCTTCGAGCTTTCGGAATCGTACGCGGCGAATATCGAAAAGCGGCTCAAGGCGATCCGCGTCGGCGATCCGCTGGTCGGCCCGGAGAACCCGGTCGCAAGTGCGCCGCAGACGCGCGCGGGTCGCACCAACCGGCGCGACGCCTCCGGTCGGATCGTGCGGCGCGAGTCCGCCCGCGGCGGGCCGCAACTCTTCACTGGGACCTAGCTGCGCCGTCGACGGTTTTTCTGCCGAAATGTGCTCGGAGATCGGCTACGGCTGCGGCAGCCGCGTCGCCTGCTGCATCGGGTCAATCAGGTGATACGACTCCGGGACGGCGAACGCTGACGCGTCGATCCGCGGGTTGATCTCCACCGCCTCGACCTGCCGCGCTTCGCGCGACAGCTTTACCACGCCCTTCTTCGCGCGATCATCAACCGTCTGGAACGGAATCCAGTACCCATCCACCCGCCGGTAGTCCATCGCCTGAAAGCGGTTCACCATGTCGCCGGCAGCGTTGTAGGTTCGCATGCGTGTCACGACAGAATCGCGGGTCGGGTCCAGCTCGACATCGAACAGCCGCACGCTCGCGTCGCCGCGATCGTAGACGTCGAAAATCACTGAGCGCGCGTCATCGCTCGGCCGGCGGACAAGTCGGTGTTCCAGAATGCGCGGCGACAGCCGCCCCAGCGCACGCCACTGCTGCACGTCGCTGAGCCGAACGGGAATACGGACGGCGATGCGCTCGGCGTCCTGGATGCGCATCGTACCCTCGGCGGTCACGATCCTCCGGCCGGTGCGCGAGACGGTCGCGCGCTCTGATTCGGAAAGCTGGTGTTCCGCGGCGATCGCCGCGACGTCGCGCAAGTCGGCTTCATTGACGTGGGCTCTTCCGCCCGCCAGGTCGCGCGCGGCCACCCGCGAGAACTCCGCGTTCGACTGAAGAGTTGAGAGCAGCGGAGCACGTTCGATTTGTGGGAGCCGAGCTTGCTCGATGTTCTTTCGCGCGGCCTCGACGACCGAATCCGCGGCGCCTTGCCGGCGCAAGTCGTCTTGGAGAACCTGAACGCCGCGTTCGTGGCGGTCGAGCGCCTCCATTTCAGATCGGACGTCATAGACCGGCTCGCGCTCCAGGCTGGTGACCACCTTCTCGCGAAACTGAATTGAGTGCAGGCCCGCGCGCATGGCATTGTGGCGGTCAATGACGGCCTGCGTCAGGAAATCCAAGTGCGTCTGGATCGGAAGTGCGAACAGAACCAGCAGCATGAAGGCACTCATGGGCTATTCTCCGTCGTCCTCGTGCTTGCGCGCGATTCGTGTTCGCGAATCGTACGGTGTTCCCGTGAGGCACGGTCCAGCCTCGGCGCTGAATGACCGTGCATCATTCTGATCGCACGGCTCAGCCAAACGCCGGCAACAAAGCGGATGGACAGCAGGCGCAGCTCGTCAGGCTCCAGGTGTCTGAAAACCGGCAGCCCCGGTGCGCCAGGCACCGGCACCGGGTACCTCGATCGTGGCCGGGCGGGCAGGCGAGTCGCCTGTTCGGCGGGCCGGAAGCCCGCCCCGCCCTGTCCGGATCGCGGCGACCGTTATCACTGTTACCCCGTTCGCGGCCAGAAAGTTGCTCTGCGGTTCGACTCGGTCCCGACGATGCACAATTCGTCCCTATTGAAGCGCTGCTATTTCTATCGATGGGCTCCTGCTGGCACGTCGTCAACGCATATCCTGCCCGCGCCGGGTCAGGTGCAGCTTACCCCGAGCCCAATGATCCGGCGCGGACCCTGCGCGTTTAAGCCCACACCTGCGTACCGCGCCCGCGCTTCACTGATCCGCCCCACCGCCCGATATACTGACTGAATGTCCCCTGCCTGCGAGCCGATCGTCGTCGCGCTCGGCGGAAACGCGATCTCCCCGGAGAGTGAGGAAGGCCGCATCGACCAGCAGTTCGCCCGGACCGCCGAGTCGGCCGGCGTGCTGGCCGACCTGATCGCCAGCGGGATGCACCTGATCGTCACGCACGGCAACGGTCCGCAGGTCGGGCAGGTCTTGCGCCGCGTCGAGCTGGCCGCGCACGAGTGCTACCGCCTGCCGCTGGATATCTGCGTCGCCGACACGCAAGGCGGCATGGGCTTCATGATCGCCTTGTCGCTGAACAACGCTCTGCGCCGCCGGAACCTGCCCGCCCGCTTCAGCGCCCTTGTGACGACCGTCGAGGTGGATCGCGACGACCCCGCCTTTGCGCGGCCTTCCAAGCCGATCGGCGGTTACTACGACGAAGCGCGGGCCGCCGAGCTGCGTCGCACGCACGGCTGGGTGCTGACGGAGGGTTCGGGCAGGCGTTTCCGGCGAGTGGTGCCCTCGCCGCGACCGCGGCACATCGCCGAGATCGAGCTGATCCGCCGGCTGGCAGCGGATGGCGAGCTGCTGGTGGTCGGCGGCGGTGGCGGGGTTCCGGTGGCGCGCGACCAGCACGGCGAGCTGGCGGGCGTCGAGGCCGTGATCGACAAGGACCTCACTTCCGCGCTTCTGGCTCGCGAGATCGGCGCCCGCCGGTTCGTGATCGCCACGAGCGTCGGCAAGGTCGCACTGGATTTCGGCAGGAAGACGCAGCGCACGCTGGATTCGATGACGGCGGCCGAAGCCCGCCTGCATCTGAACGCCGGTCAGTTTCCGCCCGGTTCGATGGGGCCGAAAATCGAGGCCGGACTGGATTTCCTGGAGTTCGCGCGGCACCGCGACGCCCAGGTCGTGATCTGTCACCTCGACGAGATCGACGCCGCCCTGCACGGCCACGCCGGTACGCGCATCGTCCGCGGCTGACGGGCCGGTGAGTTTCCGCCAGCAGCGCGCCAATCGACCGGGCCTCGCGGTACAATAGCTTCAGGTCGTCGCCTTCACGGCCGGCGCGCGACCGATCGCGCGGGCAACCGCCAAATCCTTCCGGCCACACGCTGTATCTGCGCGGACCGGGCCGGCCGTCGTCGGCGGCGCATCTCGAGAGCGAGGCGCAGCATGATTGTCAGCCCCAAACGCGTGCTCTGGCCCACCGATTTCTCATCGCTTTCTCTGCATGGCGGCCGCTACGCCCGCGGTTTTTCCGAAGTGTTCGGCGCCGAGCTGCGGGTCGTGCACGTCATTCCGCCGCCGCTGAGCCCGGATGTTTCCGTCGTGGTGGCGGCGGAGGTGCCCGTGACGGTCTCCGAGCCGGAGCTGCTGAATGCCGCCCGGCGGAACCTCGAGCAGGTGATCACCACGCAGTTCAACGGCGACCAGCGGATCGTGGCGGAAGCGTTGTTCGGCCATCCGTGGCAGGTGATCTGCCGCTACGCGCGCGATAACCTGATCGACCTGATCGTCGTTGCGACGCATGGCCGCACGGGGTTGCGGCACGTTCTGATCGGCAGCACCGCCGAGCGGATCGTGCAGCACGCGCCGTGTCCCGTGCTGACGGTGAAGGATCCGCAGCGCGAGTTTCTGCTCGACTGAAGCGCGTTCGGCCGGCTGTCCGCGACCGCGCGTCCGAAGGCGACCTCGGTTTGTTTCAACGGGACGGTGGGTACGAGAATGACCGACGGCGATCCTACGCTCAGCCAGCTCTCGCGCGATGACGACCGATTGCTGCGGCAGCTTCAGGCGCGGGACGCCGCCGCGCTCTCCACGCTCGAACAGCGCTACGGCGACGAGCTGCGGCTGTTCTGCCGGCGGATGCTGTCGGACGCGGCCGCCGCCGAGGATGTTGTGCAGGATGTGCTGGCGCGCTGCGCGCGGCTGGAGGCCGAAAGCGTCCCGACGACGAGCATCCGCGGCTGGCTGTATCAGATCTGCCGGAGGCGGTGCATCGACGTGCAGCGCAAGCGGCGCGGTCCGGATGCCGACGGGGCCCGCGGCAAGCGGCCGACGCACGCAGGTTTCGAGCAGGCCATCGACCCGCTGACCACTCCCGCCGGCAAGGCCCTCAAGCGCGATCGCGCCGGCCGCATCCTGGCGGTGCTCGATTCGATCGATGAGGAGCTGCGTAGCGTCATCATCATGCGCTACTTTCAGGACCTGCCGCGCGAGGAGATCGCCGAGGCGATCGGCCTGACGCTGGCGGGCACCAAGGCACGGCTGAGCAAGGCCATGGACGTGCTGCGCGAACGCCTGGCCGACGTCGGCGGATCGAGCGCCGAATGACCTGCGATCAGGTGGCCGAGCTGCTGCTGGAGACCATCGAGGGCAGCGCTTCGCGCGAGTCCGCTCAGCAGGTGCTCGCGCACATCGAAACGTGCAGCGCCTGCCGTCGAAAGTACCGCGAGATGCGCGCCGTGCTGGGTGACCTGAGCGCTGCCCGCGCGGTCGAAAGCAGCGTGACCGGCGGTGCCCCCGCGGCGCCCGAACGGCATTCCGCCGGCGTCCCGTCCCTGGACGACTTCGAAATCCTCGCCGAGATCGGCCGCGGCGGCATGGGCGTGGTCTATCGCGCCCGGCAGCTCTCGCTGAATCGGGTCGTCGCGCTGAAAGTGCTGGCGGCGGGGCTGGTCAGCTC
>CAYOHG010000041.1:3627-11797 GCA_964403685.1 uncultured Planctomycetales bacterium | reverse complement strand
GCCACCAGGCGGGTGCGCTTGTCGATCGCCGCGGCGATGCGGTCGAACGGGATCCGCCCGTCCTCCTCGCCGACGCGCTTCAGATGCACGCCCCGCGATTCGAGGTTCAGCCACGGGTAGACGTTGGCGGGAAACTCCATCGCCGTTGAGACGACGTTGTCGCCGCTGAGCCACGGGATTCCGTTGGCGACGTAGTTGATCCCTTCGCTGGTGTTCTTGACGAAGGTGATCTCAGCCAGGTCGGCATGCAGCAGCCGCGCGGCGGCCTGCCGCACGCGCTCCGCCGTGCGGTAGTACGTCCCCGAGAGATACGCGGATTCGGAGACTTCGCGCGCGTAGCCGATCAGCGCCTCGGCGGCCGGCCCGGACAGCGGCGCGATGCCGGCATGATTCAGAAAATTGCACGATCGCGTAATCGGAAATTTCTGTCGGATCTCGTCGAGGTTCATGGTCCGTCCCGCCTGCCCGAATCCCCGGTGCCCAAGTCAATTGTAGTCCGCGCCGAAAGCGGGCGTCGGTTCACTCGGCTTTTTGTCCGCCGAACGACCGCCGCGGCGCGCTTGCGGCGGTCCGCTGACAGTGCTTATCGGCGGAACGAGCGGGCAACCGCGAAGGCGAGCACGGAGTCCGCATGGCATCAATTGTCGCGGCCGCGTTGCGACAGCCGGCAGGAATTGCCTATGATCCCCCCGAGACGGCCAGCCCGCGCGAGTCGTACCCCGCGGGGCGCCGCCAACGCGACACACCATGGACCAGGCCACTCCCCGACAGATCGTTCAGGCGCTGGACCGCTACATCGTGGGTCAGGCCGACGCCAAGCGCGCCGTCGCGGTCGCCGTCCGCAATCGCTGGCGGCGGATGCAGCTTTCCGCGGCGCTGCGCAACGACGTGCTGCCCAAGAACATCCTGATGGTCGGCCCGACCGGAGTGGGCAAGACCGAGATCGCCCGGCGGCTGGCCCAGTTGCTGCACGCCCCGTTCGTGAAGGTCGAGGCCACCAGCTTCACCGAAGTGGGCTACTACGGCCGCGATGTCGAGAGCATCGTGCGCGACCTGGTGGAGCGCGCCCTGACCATGGAGCGTGAGGCCGCCTGGGATCGGGTGCGCGCGGCCGCCCGACGCAGCGCCGAGGACCACATCCTCGATCAACTGCTTCCGCACGCGGGCGAACCCTCCGGCGACCCTGAGCAGCGCGAACGCCGCCAGCGCGCCCGCGAAAAACTGCGCTCGCAGCTTCAGGCCGGCGGACTCAACGAACACACCGTCGACGTGACCGTCGATGAGGCGCCGGCCTCGGGCTTCATGCTCGAACGCATGGGGCTGGGACACATGGGACCAGAGTTCGAGCAGATGATGCAGCGCGTCTGGCCGGCCCGCAGCCGCCGGCAGCGCCTGCCCGTGCAGCAGGCCCTCGAAGTGCTGCTGCACCAGGAGAGCGACCGGCTGGTCGATCAGGAGGCGCTTCAGCAGACGGCCATCGCCCGCGCCGAACAGGCCGGCATTGTCTTCGTCGATGAGATCGACAAGATCTGCGGGACGCCCGGCGGCGAGATGGGCGGGCCAGAGGTCTCCCGCAGTGGCGTGCAGCGCGACCTGCTTCCGCTCGTCGAGGGAACGTCGATCACCACGCGCTACGGCCCGGTCCGGACGGATCACGTGCTGTTCATCGCAGCCGGCGCATTCACACAGGCATCGCCTGGCGACCTGATGCCCGAGCTTCAGGGCCGGTTTCCCATCCGCGTCGAGCTGGATGACCTGACGGCGGAGGACTACCACCGCATTCTGACCGAGCCGCAGAATGCGCTCATCCGCCAGCAGGTCGAGCTGCTGCGCACCGAAGGCGTCACGCTGACGTTCACGCCCGACGCGCTGGTCGAGATGGCCGACATGGCGTACAAGGCCAACGAGATGCTCGAGAACATCGGCGCCCGGCGGCTCTACACGATCGTCGAAAAGGTGGTCGAGGACATCGCCTTTCACGCTTCCGACGCGGTCAACAAGACCGTCAACATCGACGTCGACTACGTGCGCATGCGGCTGGCAGACGTGCTCGAGGACAAGGACCGCAGCGAATTCGAGTTGTAAGGGCTGCCCGCGCTGGTAGACCGGAGACCCGTGGCATTCTCTGGCACATGGCTGCGTCGGGCGAGCTGCGTACGTACTGCGAACGACTTCACGTCACAGGCCGGCGGAGCTGCGTGTCGCCGGCCATGAACGCTAACTCACTAACGTAGCATCGGTTGTGGCAATGGAGCCAAGGCGCGAAGGGCCGAATGCTGGCGCGAATAATGCCGGCGCGGTCGCCGTCTAACCCTCAGCGGGCCAACGTGTCCGCATAAGATACTAAGGCCGAACGGCATCGCCGTCGGTCAACCGGAGTATCCGACATGACCCCGAAGTGGCTGCTTTCGCCCACGCTGCTGAGTTCGCTTGCCGGTCTGTTCGCGTCGAGCGCATTGGCCCAGACCGTGTATCCGATGCAGCCGCTGCACGAGCCGCAGCCGCAATACATTGAGGAGGCGCCCCAGCCGATCAACGAGCGCTACGCCGAGCCGGCCTACCCGCCGCCGGCGGTGCTGGCCAGCCTGCCGCGTCCCGACGTGGACATTGACGAGCTGTCGGCTCGGATTCAGCGTGCCGGGGCGGATTGGCGGCTGGACGTCGACTACCAGGTGGATATCGACCACGCCGGTCGCAGCGCCGAGCCGCTGCAACTGGTGCTTTCGGTCCGCGACGACGAGGGTGTGCTGGCCGATCCGGAGGGTCGCCCATTCGAAGTGATGATCCCGCTGGATCGCCCCAGCGATGTTGACGACGACGAGTTCGAGTTTGAAGCCGGCACAGCCCTCAGCCTGCCGGACGGTGCTTTCGCATGGCCGCATCGGCTGGTGCTGGAAGGCATCGTGCTCGATCCGCGTGACAGTGCCGTGCTGGATCGCGACAGCACCAGGGTGCGCTACAGCGAGCCGGTCTATTACCAGCCCGCGCCAGTGGTCGTGGAGTCGCCGGTGGTCGTCGATTCCTACCCGTCGTCGGTCTACGTGGCCGATCCGTACCCGGTCTACGTCGATCCGTATCCGCGCTCGGTCGTCGTAGGCGCGCATCTTTCCTTCGGTCGCAGCCACTGCGTCTCCCCGGCGCGCGAGTATCACCGCCGGACGGTGGTCGTGCGTCGTCCGGATCATCGCGTGGTGGTGCGCAGCCCGAACGTGATTCACCACTCGCCGCGGGTAGTCTCGCGGCACGGCAGCGTCGTTCACCGCTCGAACTCCGCGGTCGTCCGCCGAGGCACGACTGTGCACCGCCCGCAATCCACGGTTCATCGGACGACCGTTCGCCGGACGAACGGCATTCAGCCGCCGCCGTCGAGGCCGCACCCCAGTCGCCGCCCGTAGCGCGGGATCAAATCTCGGCGTCGAGTGGTGCAGGCACGGGTGCTTCGCGTAGCGCCGGTCGGCGCGCCATGCCGTAGAGCACGCACAACAGATACAGCCCGGCCTGCGTTGCGCCGCGCGCCAGCGCGGTCCAGGCGGCGCCGGTGATCGGATCGGTGGGAATCAGGACGAAGGCGCAGCCCGCCGTCACCACCAGCACGGCCAGTTGCACCGGCACCTGCAGGCGGAAGACGCCCATCTGGGTAGTCACGAACCCGAGAATGCTGGCCATCAGCAGGAGCCCGCTGGCCGCCGCCAGGATCCGAAAGGCGTGCAGATGCCGGACGTATTCGGGCTGAAAGGCGATGCGCAGCATCGGGCCGCCGAAGACCCACACCAGCACAAGTAGAACCGCCGCACCCAAAGCGCTGAGCGCCACCAGCTTGAGCACGAGCCGGCGAAAACCGGGCGGGTCCGTCCGGTAGCTGGTGGCCAGCCGGTGGCTGGATGCGATGCCGAGCTGCACGACCACGAATTGTGCCACCGCCGGAATCGCCGCGATCGCGCCGAAGTAGCCCAGCGCCGCGCGGCCGTCTGGCTGAGCCTCAATCACCAGCCGCGGCAGGTTCTCGCACAGGCTGACGATCAGGCTGACGGCGCCCAGCGGCAGCGCGTGCCAGGCCAGTTGCGCGACCGTTCCCGCGCGGCAGGTATCGCGCGGCGTGCCCAGCCGACCGAGATTGCGGCGGTCGAACGCGAAGGCCAGCGCCCACCAGAGCACCGCATGCACGCCGGTTGCGAGGGTCGCGGCCCAGGCGCCGGCGGGGGCAGAATCCGGCCCCAGCCGGCCGCCCAGCGGCAGCAGCAAAGCGAATGGCACCAGCACGGCCAGGCCACGCAGCGCATTCGACCAGCCGTACAGGTCGAGTCGATCGTGTTTCTGATAGATGCCCCAGTCGATCTCCGCCCAGTACAGCGCCAACCGCGCGGCGGCGACACCGGCGAGCAGCAGGAACAGAACCGACTGGCCGCCCGCGCTCCACTTGACCGCCAGGATGACGGCCAGGATCACCGCCGCGACGACCAACCCGAGCGAGCGCAGCGCCCGGTATGCCGCGAATGGGAACCGGCCAGACGCATCGGCGACTAGAACACCGCGCAGCTCGAGCGAGCAGAACAACACCAACGGGCCGGTCAGCGCGACACCGTAGGTGTATTGTCCGAGCACCTCTGCGCTGCCGAACTTGGCGAGCAGCACCACCACCAGCAGGCGGGCCGCGTTCAGCAGGCCGTTGCCGCCAAGCACCGCGAGCGTGCCGCGGCGAAGAGACGCGCGCGGCACGCTCGCAGAAGTCGACGGCCCGCCCGGCGGCACATCAGGCTCCCGGCGGGAGAATGGCTCGCGGGAAATCGTCAGGGCAGTTCGACATCGGTAAAGTCGAACGGGATCTTCTCAACCTTGACGTCCTTGTAAATCGTAAGCACCAGCGTCGTGTCTTCGCTGAACTGGCCGCGCGGCACGGAGAACATCGTGTAGGACTCGCCCGCCTCGGTCTTCGCGGCGCGGCCGCGCGCCGGCATGCGCTTCATCCAGTCGTCGTAGAAGGCGGTGAGTTTTAGGTTGTTCTTGCCATCTTCGTAGCGCAGCGCAATGTTCTTGCCGTCGGCAGTGGCCTGAATATCCTGCCCGATCTTGAGCACCTTGATCTTGACGCCCGCGGCCGTCAGGCGCGGATCCTCCAGGTAGCGACCCTCGTACTGGAGCGGGTTCTCGATGGCGATATCCTCGGTCTCGCGGCCGAATACCGCGGTTGCGAAGCCACGCATGCGCGCGAGCTTCCTGGCGCCGCGGGCCGACGCCGCGCACTCGGTGTACAGCGGCCAGTACCCCAGCGGCAGGTTCGAGGAAACATCCACGAGCGACGTTTCGGTTTCGTCCTCGGCTGTGCGCGGCTGCGGCTCGTAGAGCTTGCCACCGGCATCATCGACCACTTCCTCAAGAAATACGTGGCTGACCCGAATCAGATCGGCCAGCCGCTCCCCGGTCAGTTTCAACTGAAAACGCAGCGACGGCGTGGGAGCGCGCGGCGGCGCCGGCTGTCCGCCGAACGTGACCCGCGACTCAAGAATCCCGTAGCTCTCGATGCGCATCGGCCCTTCCAGCTTGGCCGGTGCGGGCTGGCTGGTCGGCTCGGCCGGCGGCTGCGGTGCCACGGCGTCGGCCGGCGGCGTCTGCGCGCTCAGGGTGCACGGAAGCAACGGCAGCAGCGCGCTAACGGTCAGAACAGCAAGACGCCGAATCTCGAATATCCCACGCACGGGCAAACCCTCCGCTACGGATTGCCGCCTGGGGCCCGCAGGAGCGGCCCGGCCGGCACTGCGGCGCGCAGGCGACCTACGCCTGACCGCGCTCCAGCAAGAGCCGCACATATTCCCCACCGCGACGCAGCGCGTCAATCGGATCGCGGGCGCTGTCCCGCCGGATCGCCAGGGTCTGCTCGTAACCCGCTTCACTCAAGGCCCGCAGCAGCCCGTCAAACGGCACCTCGCCCGCACCGAACTCCTGCTCTTCAATGACGTTACCGGAGCGGCGCGCATCCCGCAGCGAGACCGCGAGCAGGCCGCCGCGCGGCAACTCCACGGTTGAACCCGAACCCGCGAGAGACGCGGAATCCAGCGCCACGCCCAGCCGCGGACAACGCAGCCGGGCCACCACCTCCGCCGCCTCCATCGGCGTGCCGCCGGCGGCATCGACTGCCACGTCGATTCCGTGACGATCGGCCCGCTCGGCGATTTCCGCCAGCACCTGGATGACGTGCGGTTCGGTGTCAGCAGCATTCAATCCACCACAGCGCACCGCCGCCCGCGAAATGCCAAGGTCACGGCAGAGCTTGAGAGTATCCGTCAGATGTCGAAGCCGCGGCTCGGCCCGATCGACCTCGCACAGCCCGTCGCCGGAGAAGTCGACCGTCAGGCAATCCAGCCGCAGCCCCAGCGAGCTGAGATGACGCACCAGATGCCGCCGGGCGGACTGGCCGAACTCGCGCGGCGATAGGTCGCTGCCTACCGTACCCGCCTGAAGGACGCGGAATTGCTGCTGCCGGGCTATATCCAGCGCGGCGCGCAGGCTCTGACGATACGAGTCGATCCGGACGGCAAGGTCCCAACGGGCGGACATGACGACTATTTCAGCAGGTTCTCAGTCAGCTCCAGCAGCCGCTCCATCGGGAAGGGCTTGTTCAGGTAGGCGTCGACCCCCAGCGCCTCGGCGTACTGCTTGTGGCGGCGGCCCTGGTTGCCGGTGATCATGATGACGCGCGGCTTTTCGCCTTTGCCGCGGGTCTGCCGCAGACGCTCAAGCACCAGAAAGCCGCTCTTCTGCGGCAGCATGATGTCGAGAATCACGAGATCGGGAGACTTGCTCTCGGCCAGCGATACCGCCGTGTTCCCGTCCATCGCCGTGTGGATGGTCGCCTTGGTGTCGGCCAGCGACGTAGTGATGGCGGTGAGGATATCGTGATCGTCGTCGACGACCAGGATGGTCTTTCCCTGCAAGGCGTTGGCCACGGCGAACTCCTTTGAATGGCGCGGTGTTAGTGTAGTATTGGGCCGGCGGGCCGACAACCGCGACGACGTGGCGCGCGGCGCGGCCAGCAGCAACGGAGTCACGCAATGCACGAGGCGCGACACAACGTCACGGTCGGGCTGTTCGTTCTGGTGGGTCTGGTCGCCCTGGGCGCGCTGGTCGTGTTTTTCGGCCAGTCCAGCTCGTTCAGCTTCAGTCGCGACGAGTACGTCATCAACGTCCGCTTCAACATGGCCACGGGGATTCGGCCGGGCACACCGGCCACCATCGGCGGAATCACCGTGGGGCGCGTCCGCGAGGTCGGGTTCGTTCAACCGGACAACTTCGCCGCGGGCGTCAACGTACGGATCGCGCTGGATCGCGGCATTCAGTTGCCGCGCGGCTCGCGCGCCACGACAACGGAGCCGGGGCTGGGCGCCGGACGACCGCCCATTGAGATCATTCCCGGCCCCGCGGACAGCCCCATGCTGGCCAGCGGCGAGCGCATCGAGGGGACCATGGCCGGGATGGTCGAGTCGCTTCTGCCGCCGGAGATCGTCTCGACCTTCGATCGCACGGCGACGCAGATCGGCGAGGCGTCCGCGGCGCTGACGCCGGCCCTCAAGGAGCTGACCGAGGTGCTTCAGCGGCGCGAGCCGTCCGCGGTGGATCTGCCCGGCGGCCCGCAGGGAAATCTGTCCAGCGCGCTGGCCCGGCTCGACACACTGCTCAAGCACGCCAACGCGGTGCTCGGCGATCCGGAAGCCCAGAGCCAGCTTCGCGACATCGTCGACAATGTGCATCAGATCTCGGTCGACGGAGTGGACGTGGCGGCCGAACTCAAGGCCGGTGCGGGCGATTTTCGCGCCGTCGCGGCCGACACGCGCAAGCTGATCGGCAACGCCCAGACGACCTGGACGAAGCTGGACACGAACGTGGATACGATCTCGCGCTCGGTGATCGAGAACCTCGACAAGTCGGCCAAGATGTTCGAGAGCATGTACGCGATTTCGGACGGCATCAGCAAGGGCAAGGGCACGTTCGGCATGCTGGCCACCGACGATCGGCTCTACCAGGCGATGGTGCTGACCTTCCAGCGCCTGGCCAAGACCATCGAGGAATTCGGGATCGTCGCCGAGGAATGGCAGAAGGGAAAAATCAAGATCGCTTTCTAATGGCCGGCCGCTTGCAAAGCGCGCAGGCTTTGCGTCGAATTCCCCCTGAACGCCGC
>CAYOHG010000041.1:0-3617 GCA_964403685.1 uncultured Planctomycetales bacterium | reverse complement strand
GCCCGGCACCAATCCCGGCTGGCTCGTCTTCGCCCTACGCAACCCGACCGATCGTACCATCGAGCGCTGGCTGACGGCCGAGCGCTACACGCTCGTCGGCTCCGGGCTGGTGCTTCCCGACCTGGATGCGGCACGCGTGACGACGGTCACGCCCTCGCTCGGCTTCCGCCCCGAGCTTGCGCAAATCTCGGGCCGCGGCGCGGTCGAACCCGCGGAGAACGCAGGGATGAGCACCAATCCAGCCAGCAACCCAGCCGGTCCGGCGGCGACTCACCGCAACGCGCACGTGCACGAGATCCGCTTTGTGAGCTACCCGAAGCTGCTGTTCATCTGGCCGATGATCGTGGCCGGTTTTCTCTTTTACTTTGTGGCCGGCTTTGCCAAGCCGTCGCTGGCAACGCCGGAGGGAATGTCCCAGGCGCTGCGCGACACCGCCGCCCGGATCGACGCGGCCAGCGGCGGCGGAGACAGCGTTGCGGCGGACGGGCTGAAACCCGAGTCCGCTTCGCACTCCAGCCTGCTCGAAACGCTGGGATGGATCTACATCTTCATTACGTTGCTGGTGCTGCTGACGCTGGGGGTAGACGTCGATCGCAACCAGGCGGTGTTCTGGGTGGTGCTGTTCGGGCTGTTCTGGATCCTGGGACTCTGGTTACGCGACGTGAAGGGCATCACCGTCTTCGGAAACATCTACAACTGGTTCGACGGGCTAAACGTTCAGTACAACCGCAACCTGGGCATCAGCCTGAGCATTGTCATGCTGGTGCCGTACTTGTTGATGATCTTCTGGGCGCGGTTGAACAGCCAGTGGCGCATCACGCATAACGAATTCGAGCACTACTCGTTCGGCAAGATGGATGACTCGCTTGGCCGCGGTGCCAAGACCATCCGCTCGACCTTCCCCGACGTTTTCGAGATGCTGCTGGGCATGGCCGGAACGCTGATCGTCTACAACGCCAGCGGACAGCAGGAGCTGCGGCGCATTCCGCAAGTGCTCTTCCTGCCGGTGGTGCGCGCCAAGCTCAACAAGATCCTCGAGCGCACGGCTATCACCACGCACACCGGCGCGGACGACGAGGAAGAAGCCCAGATGTAGGCGGCGGAAGGCTGGCCGAGCGGACCGCGCGAGAGCCGGACCAGGCTGAACAGCTTGCTGAACATCCAGTCTAGCCGCACCCGACCGTGAGCCGGGGGGGTACGGGCGTCTCGCCCGTTTATGGCTCTGTCGGGCGTATCGCATGGAGCACTGCCGACCCCGGAGGTGACTGCCTTTGGCGGAAACGGGCCGAACGTGGTGCTCGGATGAGCCCTGTCCGGCTGGTGCTAACCCAGCAGCGCCCCAATCAGCCGCAGCACGCGCTGCGCCGTGCTGCCGGCCGGGTCGAGCCGCGGGTTGTATTCCACGAATTCCGCTGAAGCGATGACGCCCCGGCGGTTGAGCGCGGCGAGCATCGCAAGGGCTTCGTCGAAATGCAGACCATCTGCCACGGGCGTGCCGGTCGCCAGCCCGTCTTGCGGGTCCAGCACATCGATGTCGAAACTGACGTGGATGTGATCGCAGCGCGCGGCCAGTTCGTCGCACGCTTGTTCGACCGTTGCGATCGCGCCGCGCTCGCGCCACTGCCGGGTGTTCAGCCATCGCAATCGGGAGGACTTCAGACTAGCGCGTTCGCCCGGATCCACGTCGCGCGCCCCGAGCAGGAATACGTCGTCTTCGCGAACCATCGGCACCCGCCGCGGAACATGCACCAGGTCATTCAGACCGCGCCCGCAGGCCACCGCCAGACTCATGCCGTGCACGTTGCCTGAGGGGCTGGACGCCGGCGTGTTGAAATCGGCATGGGCGTCGATCCATAGCAGCCCGAGTCGCTCGCACGCGTCCGCCAGCCCGGCCAGCGTACCAATCGCCAGACTGTGGTCGCCTCCGACGATCAGCACAAACGCCTTGGGTAATCGCCGCCGTGCCCCCAGCACGCATGCGTGCGTATGTCGATTGACCTGCAAAATGTTCCGCAGGTTGTTCGCGCTGCCCGGAGGACTCGTGTTGAAGCGTGTCTCGTAAACGCCGGGAATGTCGCCAAGGTCGATCAGTTCTCGCCCGCCGGCTTCAAGTACCGCCACAAGCCCTTTTTCACGAAGAACATAGGGGCCGTCCTGGGCCCCAGAGACGCCGGCGCCGGCCCCCGCGTGAATTCCGACGAGTTGGATGGCGGACGCGGTCATCACAAATGGGCTCAGCCGAAGCCAGTGAACTCCAGGTACGCAGACCAACCGGTCCACCGCTGTTTGCGTCCGCTTTTGGCGCGAATGCACTAGGCGCACTTCTAAACGCAATGCGGCCCGACTAGACTAGCTTATCGTCGCAATAGCGACCAGCGGAATGCCTGCGGGGCCCCTCGCTGAGAAGGAGTCGCACCGCCATGATGAGCTTCGACTTGCCGGAAGACCTCGTCGCGCTGCGTGACACGGTGCGCGATTTCGCCGCTCGCGAGATCCGACCGCACTCCCGTCAATGGGACGCCGAGCAGGCCATGCCCGGCTCCATCGTGGCCAAGCTCGCGGAGCTCGGGCTGCTGGGCGTGATGGTTCCGGAGGAGTATGGCGGTGCGGGTCTCGGGTATCTGGCGAACGCGGTCATACTCGAGGAGATCGCCCGTCAGGACGGCGCCGTCGCGTTGATGCTGGCGGCGCACAACGGCCTTTGCCTCGCACACATGAAAGTCGCCGGTGCCACGGATGCGCAGAAGCAGAAATATTTTCCTCCGCTCGCAACCGGCAAATATCTCGGTGCGTGGGGGCTGACCGAGCCGGGCTGTGGGTCCGACGCCGCCGCCATGACGACCCGTGCGGTCCGCGACGGCCAAGGCTGGCGCATCAGCGGGCACAAGCAGTTCATCACCAATGGCCTGCGAGCGGGCGTCTACGTGATCACGGCCGTTACCGATCCGCAGAAAGGCCCGAAGGGAATTTCCGCGTTCCTGGTCGAGCGCGGCGCGAAGGGGTTCGAAGTTGGGCACAAGGAAGACAAGCTGGGCATGCGCGCCAGCGACACGGTGACACTCAATCTCAGCGACGTGGCGGTCGGACCCGAGGCGCTGCTGGGACAGGAAGGCCACGGTTACATCGACGCCCTCAAGGTGCTGGAGCGCGGTCGGGTAGGTATCGGTGCGCTGTCGGTCGGGCTGGGGCGGGGTGCGCTGGAGGAATCATTGGCCTACGCCAAGGAGCGCCAGGCCTTCGGCAAGCCGATCGCCGAGCATCAGGCTATCTCATTCATGCTGGCCGACATGGCGACCGAGGTGGACGCCGCCCGATTGCTGGTCTGGGATGCGGCGATTTCGCTGGACCGCGATGAGCGCGACAAGACCAAGGCCTGCATCGCCAAGCTCTTCGCCAGCGAGATGGCCACGCGCGCCTGCCTGAACGCGATTCAGATTCACGGCGGCTACGGCTACACCAAGGACATGCCGGTCGAGCGGTACATGCGCGACGCGAAGCTGTGCGAGATCGGCGAGGGCAGCAGCCAGATTCAGCGGATCATCATCGCCCGCGAGCTGCTGAACGCCGTCGCGTGAACGCCGTCGCGCGTTCAGCGGCGCACGGGCGAGCCGTACAAC
>CAYOHG010000040.1:0-11959 GCA_964403685.1 uncultured Planctomycetales bacterium | reverse complement strand
TCCTCGACGTAGGCTTCGGGAGCGAACGGCCCCGCGAAATCCGTCAGCCGGACCGATCCTCCGGCCACGACCACCTCGCAGGACCCACCGCCAACCAGCGCACATCGCGGCGTGGCGTTTGCAAAGGCGCCCTCCACGCGTGCGGCCGTAAGGACCTCAATCCGATCCTCGCGCGCGGGGATGAAACCGTCGCATAGTCGCACGACCAGATCGCCGCCAAGCTTCGCCGCGCCGCTCAGGTCCACGCGGTCGAATCGACCGGGCGCCGCTCCGAAGAGGCGGATTTCCAGCGCACCGGCGGTCTGCACGAAGTCACCCGTGACTACGAGCACGCCGGGCGAGCGCAGAGTCATCAGGGCAGCGCCCGAATCGGCGAGAGTGCCTGTGACCGTAGCGAGGTGACATCGGCCGCCATTCAACGCGAGCGTGCCACCCGCCCGGATTTCCAGGGAGTCGAGGGCGAGCGTGCCATCCGCCAGCGTCACGGCTCCCTGCGGGTGCAGGCGCAGCGTATCCGCGACGGCCAATACCGCTCCTCGTTCGACCGTCAGCTCCGCGACTCCACCGTCGCCATCTTTCGAGCCACCGACATACAGGTACCGCGTTATCCAGGTCGAACCCGCACCCGATAGGACCACTTCGCCATACGAATCCGGGCTGACCCCTGAGTCACTGCCGGCTGTGGAAATCGCTCCGTCCGCGGACATCAGTGTTCCACCGTCACGGATACTCAGCGTGCCGGTACCTTCGCCGCCGATGCTGACCCAGGTGCGCCCGGCATCCCAGATCGTGCCGCGGCCCGCGATGACCACCGACCCGACCGACCCCCGCCGCCACGCCACCACGCCGGCTGAGTCGAACAACGCGCCGCTGCGGAGCTCAAAAGTGCCGTGCCCGCTTTTCCCGACATAGATCATCCGCCGGCTGTGCAGGCGCGTGCCCGTTCCGGTCGCCACGGCCCGCCCAACCGCCGACGCATCCCATCCCAGCACGTAGTTCCTGGCGGACACCCGGGCGCCCTCGTCGACTTCGAGCAGGCCTTCGCCCGCGCGACCGACGACGAACTCGCCGTCGCCGCGGTTGTCGAACTCTGAGCCACTCCCGTGGATCGTCAGCGTGCCCCGCGCGCCGCGGCGTAGACCCAGCTCCGTTGCATCCGTCACGACACGTCCGCAGGCCCGAATGTCCAAAACACCCTCGGCCGTCTCGCCGACCACGACCAGGCTGGCGTCGAAGGTGCTGTCGGATCCATCCACGATCATCATGCCGTAGGTGTTGAGCCCCACGCGCAGCTCGCTGGCGGAAGCACCACCGCCATCGGCGATCGCGAGCTGCCCCCGACCGAGGTTGCCGACCTGCAGAACGCTGCTGCATGCCCAGGTCGATCCCGCGCCCGCGATCCGTACCTCGCCGCGCGAGCCTATTTCGTACCCGAGGCACCCGGACGAGGACTGGACCGCGGAACCGGCGAGGATATCCAGCATGCCCGGCGCGTCGGTCCCCACCCGCAGGTGCTCACCCACAACCAGCCGTTGGCCGGTGCTCAGCGTGAGGCTACCGCGGCTATCGCCGCCGGTGTGCCCGAGATCAAGACTGCCGGTCAGCGTTGCATTCGCCGGCGGGTTTCGCAATGTGTTGGCGCGCAGCGTGGAACCCGCACCCCAATCCGCCGGTACGTTTTCTCCGAGCACCGCGGTGTCCACCACGGTCAGGCCATCACTGCGCCGCTCAACGGCGAAACGCCGGACGTGCTCCGTGCGCGCCCAGGCCCAAACGATCGCCAGCGCAACCCCGCCCAGCACGACCAGCGCTACGCCCCTCCTCACGGCGGCCCGGTGATGGCGTACGAACTTGACGACGCGTTCCAGCGGCCGATCGGGCCGGGCGACAATCGGCTCCCCGCGCAGATACGAGCTCAGGTCGCCGGCCAGCGCACCGGCGTCGGCATAGCGCCGACGCGGGTTCTTGGCCAGACACGTCAGCACGATCGAGTCCAGCCGGGCGTCAATATTGCGCCCGCGACGACCGCGCCAGCCGATCGTGCCGGGCGGGTGCGGATCGACGTGCCGGATGCTCTCGATGGCCTCCGGCAAGGTCGCGGTCGGATAGGGCAGTCGTCCCGTCAGCGCCTGATAGAGGATCACTCCGAGCGAATACACGTCGCTGCGCGCGTCGATGCGGTCCGGCTCGCCGGCGGCCTGCTCCGGGCTGGCCCACGGCAACGTGCCCATGAACTCGCCCGTCTGGCTGACGCTCGACGTCGCCGGAGCGCCGCCCGAAGGCATGCTGCGGGCCAGCCCGAAATCCAACACGTGCGGCACGCCGGCCCGGTCGATCAGGATATTGCCGGGTTTCAGATCGCGATGAATAACGCCGTGCCGATGAGCAAAGGCCACCGCTTCGCACACCTGGTGCAGCACGGTCAGCGTGGCGCGAATCGACGGCGGCGGCGGATCGGCCAGCGGGATTTCTGAGCTCGGTTGCGGCCCTCCGCCGCGCGCTTCACTTCTTCCCGTTGAGGACAAGCCCAGCCATGCGTCCAGCGTTTGGCCGTCGATCAGCTCCATGACGTAGTAGGGCAGACCCTGATCCGTTGCTCCACGGTCATAGAGCCGCACGATGTGCGGGTGCTGAAAGCTGGCGATGAGGTCGATTTCCCGCTCGAAGCGCCGGCGCTGCGCGCTGGACGCCGCCGCGCCGCCCAGCAGCACCTTGACCGCGACGCGCCGCCGCGTGGAAAGCTGCGTGGCGCTGTAGATCAGCCCCTGGCCGCCCCGGCGAAGTTCCTGCCACTGCGAGTACCCGGGGATGATCGGCTCGATCGGCGGCGACCAGCCGCTGGCGCGGACCGCCTGGAGCAGCGCCCCATCCTCCCGATACCAGTCTGGACCGCAGCTCACGTGCGACTCGCAGGAGTTAGCCTTCGTCCAGCACCTGCTCGTGTACCAGCTCCGCCAGCCGCCTCAGGATGCGCGACTTGGCCTGGTAGACCTGGTTGACCGACAGGTGCAGCGCCTCGGCGACGAGGTGCGCGTGAACCCCCTCGGCGGCGTAGCGCTGAAAGGCGCGCAGTTGCGGGCCGCCGAATTCCACTTCGATCAACCGCATGGCGCGGCGCACGTGATGCGAACGCCATTCCTCGTCCCAGTCGTCGTCGCGGCTCTCGCGGTCGGCGGCCTCAGCCGCGGCCCGTTCAAGCTCCTCCAGCGGCAAGGGCGTCGCCTCTCGCCGGACGATCCGCGGAATCGCCCGGACGGTGACGGCCTTCAAATAGGAGCGGAATCGGCCCTTCTCGGGGTTGTACACGAAACCCCGCATCGCCCGCGTGAGCGAGAGCAAAACTTCCTGCACGAGATCGTCGCAATCCGCGGGCTGAAGTCCGCGTCGCCGGCCGTAATTGTAGATCAGCTCGCCATAGCGCTGACTGAACTCGCGCCAGGCCGCGGATTCGGGTCCCTCGGACAGGCGCGCCAACAGGCTCACATGCGTCGTGGCCGTGGAGAGCATTCCTCGCCATTCTACCATTTGTGTGCGGCGAAACCCACGGCCGGGACAGGACGCGCGGCGGACTAAAGGGCGATCCGTCGGACGATCGAGCCGTCCGGGGATGCGGACTCGGCTCAGGCGCAGCCCGCGCTGCGCATGCGCTCCGGGTAACCCGTAGCTGCGGTGCGGCTTACAGCCGGCCTCGGCGGAGTTCCGCCGGGAAGACCGTGCCAGCCCGGCCGATGGACCTTTGACGCGCGACTTCCTCGGCTACGCGATCGCTGACCGTTCCACCGCGGCGGCGTGATACACTACCGCTCGTATGCCTTCCGCGCGCGTGCCGCCCCTGATCGTCGTCGCTCTGGTGGTCCTGTTTGAAGCACTGTGTTTCACCACGTCGTTGCCGATCATCAACTTCTACACCGAGGCGCTGGGCGGCGACGGCGTCTGGATCGGCCTGATGTTTGTGGCCATGACCGCTCCGAAACTGGTCAGCAACCCCGCCTGGGGCGCGCTGGCGGACCGGATCGGACGCCGCCCGGTGCTGGCGATCAACACGCTCGGCACGCTGGCCGGGTCGATCGGCTGGGCCCTCTCGCACAACGTCGCAGCCCTGCTGGCCTCCCGCCTGGCGATTGGCGTCTTCGGCGCGCAGGCCGTCATCGCCCAATCCGTCGCCGCGGACACCACCGCACCCGAGCGGCGGGCGGCCTCATTGGGGCTGTTGGGAGCGGCCTTCGCCGTGGCTCTCACCATCGGACCGTTACTCGGCGGCTGGATCGGCGAATCGTGGTCGCTGGCCGCGGTGGGCTGGGTGTGCGCCGCGTTTCAGGTGACGTCGCTGGCGCTGATCGCCCTGCTGCTCCGCGAGACTCGTCCAGCCGGTCGGGAATCCTCCGGTCGCGCGGCCGGCCCGGCGAACCTGAGCGCGATTCTGCGCGACGGCCGCGTGCGCGCGATCGCGCTGCTCACGCTGCTGGTCACGTTGGCGCTCTCGCAACTCAACAGCACCTTCGGCCTGGTGCTCGCGGAGTTTCACCAGTTGGACCGCCGGCAGTCGGGCTACACCTGGGCCTATTTCGGCCTGATCGCGGCACTGTCGCAGGGCGGGCTGGTTCGGCCGCTGACGCCCAGGCTCGGCGATCGGCGCACGGCACTGCTGGGACTGTTCGCCGGCGCAGCGGGTTTTGCGGGACTGGCGCTCAACCCAGCCATGCCACAGTTGCTCGGCTCGGTCGGGCTTGTGGCCGTTGGCGCGGCGCTGACCACGCCGACGCTGGCCGCGATGCTCTCGCAATCCGTCGCGAACACCGCCCAGGGGGCGGCGATGGGCGTGAACCAGGCCGTCACCAGCCTGGGCCGGGCGCTGGGCGCCGGGTTGGGCGGCTGGCTGTACGAGCTGCGCCAGCCGGCCGCGCTGCCGCTGCCGTACGGCACGTCGGTCTTCTGGCTGCTGCTGGCCGGGTGTTTCCTGGCGCTGCGGCGACCGGGGACGGCAGCACCGCATGCGGCTCCACCGGCAGCGGGCGACGCGCCTTGAGAGCTCTGACGGGCTGAGGGCTCAATCGGCCTGCCGCTCGCTCGCGGTCGGTCGCTACCCGCTCATCAATCCCAGCAGCACCGCCGCGTTTTCACCCAGGATCTTGCGAACGACCGGCGGCGGGAGAGCATTGCCCAGGTCGTCCCACAGCGCGCGCACGTTGCGGGCGTGCTCCTCGGCGTTGCGGCAGGCGTTGCTGCCGAACAGCAGGCGCTCGGGCCCGACCATCTCGACTGTGGACGAGATTTCCGCGCACGAAGCCCCAGACGTTTCGACGTACAGCCGCGCATCGCCGCGCGATTTCGCCCGCGTAACGGCCTCGATCGCTTCGCTCCACAGCGCCAGACCGTCGGTCCCCAAGAGGACGAACGCCGTCTGCGGCACGCGGCGGGAGAAGACGTAGGCATCGATCGGTCGCGCGCCGGGCCGCTCGCCGACACGAATGAAAACCGGCTTCTTGACCGAAGCGGCCACCGTGAGCACCGGCTCCAGCGCCGGGGATTCCAGCGAAAAACCATTCAGTTCCGGGGCCAGCAGCAAGCCGGCGAACGGCTCGCTGAGCAACGCCCCGGCCATCGCATGCGGGCTGTGATCGACCCGCCCCGGCCGCACCCAATACAGCGCGTGCCAGCCGCGCTGCTTGGCGCAGAAATCCAGACAGTCGCCGTTGGCGATGGGCTCATCCGCGTCAGCCGCCCCGGCTCCGGCCGCCGCGGCGTCGAGGTTGGAGACGATCAGGCCGTCGAGGCCGCAGCGCCGCTGATAGTCGGCCAGCGGATCAACGGCGTAGACCTGCTCGCCGAATCGGCCCAGATGAGCGCGTGCGTCGATTCTCATCGAGAGCGAATGCTAGGGCGCGAGGGGCGGCGGAACAAGGAAGCAACGGAACAAGCAGACAATGGCACAGGGGCGCGAGGCGCAACGGACGAGGGGCCGAGGGGCCCCCGCGGGGCTGGCGGTCTGCCAGACGACGCCGACGGCGGTTGTGCCACAGGAAACGCACCGACGATTGCATTTCTCGGCAGATCCCCGCCTCCGGACCACTAGCGCCTATGGCGGGCTAGCACGGCGGCTGGCGCGTCGACGTGAACGTCGGCGGCCGCGATCCGGCGCGCGACCGTTCGAGGAGCCCGGCGACCGGCATTTCTACTCCGGAGGATACTCCAGTGATTCGCATTCGAACGATCGTATTTGTTGTAGCGGCGTCGACATGCGCGGCGGCTTTCGCCCAGGCGCCGCTCAGTGCCGCCTTTACCTACCAAGGACAACTGACGGACAATGGGGAGCCCGCGACAGGCTCGTACGCGATGCAGTTCAAGCTCTACGACGTCGCCGGCGGCGGCACGCCGATTGCGACCTACCCGCCCAGTGGAACCGTCGCGGTCAGCGTGCAGGATGGCATGTTCACGGCGCTGCTGGATTTCGGCCTGACGCCGTTCGGCGGCGAGCGGCGCTGGATCGAGGTCGTAGTCGCGGGCAATACGCTCATTCCGCGCCAGGAGCTGACCGCGGCGCCGTATGCGCTGTACGCGCTCAACGGACCTGGCGGAGGGAGCTACTGGCAGGCCGGCACCAACGGCATCTACTATAACGCCGGCAACGTGGGAATCGGTGCTGACGCCAGCCCGGACCACCTCCTGGAGGTCGCGGGCGACGACGTGCTGATCAGCACGATTGGCGGCGGCCAGGCGAACCTGATTCTGAACGATACCGACGGCGGCGCCACGCCGCCCGGGATCGTCTTCTGGAACAACGCGGAATCGGCGTTCTACGCCGACGATCTGACCGACGAGATCTTCGCGTTCCGGGCCGGCTATCCCTCGCCGCGCACCCACGACGCGCATCTGCGCGTCTACGGGCACGAAGACAGCCAGTTCGTCGACCTGACCCACGATGGCGACGACGCGATCCTCAGCAGTACAAGCGGCGATCTCGTGCTGTACGGCACCGGGAGTCAGCCCGCCATGGTCGTGCTGAACAGCCTGACGACGGGCGACATCCGCTTCTACACCGGCGGCGTTCTTCCTCCATCGGCCGAGCGCGTGATCATCGACGCCATCGGCAACGTCGGCATCGGCATCTCCACCCCCAATGCCCGGCTGAACGCGTACAGCGTCGGCGGCACCGCTGTGATGGGGCAAAGCGGCACGGGCACGGGCGTCTACGGCGTGTCGGGCAGCGACGCCGGGGTGCTTGGCTACAACATCAACAACGGAGCGATCGGCCGGCTTGGATACCAGCAGTACGGCGTCTACGGCGAGAAGCCGGACGGCTTCGCGGGCTACTTCGACGGCGACGTCCACGTCACCGGCGATCTCACCGTGGATGGTAGCCTGGACGTAAACGCCTGGAGCCTAACTGGCAACGTCGGCACGGTGCCTGGCACGAACTTCCTCGGCACTACGGATAATCAGCCGCTGGTTCTCAAGGCCAACGGCCTGCAAGTCATGCGTCTGGAGCCGACGGCCACCAGCCCGAATGTAATTTCCGGATTCGCGGAGAACCAGGCGCTCTCCGGCGTGGTCGGCGCGACCATCGGCGGCGGCGGCCGACCGGACGATGGGGTCGGCGACCCGGAGTACAACTGGGTCCGGGCGCACTTCGGCACCATCGCGGGCGGCGCGGCGAACCGTGTCGGCAGCAGCGGGGGCCCGGAGGATGGCCAGTACGGCACGGTCGGCGGCGGAGACTTCAACAACGCCTCGGGCGAATACAGCGTCATCGCCGGCGGCCACAGCAACTGGGCTGGCGGCGGCTATGCCAGCATCCCCGGCGGGATCAACAACCAGGCCGCCGGCGACTATAGCCTTGCGGCCGGCCGGAGGGCCATTGTCCGGAGTCCAGTCCAGGTCGGCGGCGGCGACACCGACGGCGACGAAGGCACCTTCGTCTGGGCCGACTCGACCGACGCCGACTTCACCTCCACCGGCCCGAACCAGTTCCTCGTCCGCGCCACCGGCGGCGTGAACTTCGTCGCCGATGCCGACCCGAACGCCGGCGGCGGGCTGCGCGTCCTGCCGGTCGCGGCTGCCGATTCTTATGGCAACCGGACGCCCAATCTCGTCAACGGCTACACCGGGAATAACGTGACCAGCGGCGTAGTCGGCGCGACCATTGCCGGCGGCGGAGCGGCCATCATCGCCGGGCTGCCATCCCAGAACGCTGTCACGGACATCTATGGCACGGTAGGCGGCGGAGCACGGAACGTGGCGGGCAACAACACGGGAACCACCGCGGACGCGCGCTACGCCACCGTCGGTGGCGGTCTCGGTAACTCGGCCAGCGGCGATCGCAGCACCATCGCCGGCGGTCTCGGAAACTCAGCCAGCGGCTACGCCAGCACCGTCGGCGGCGGATACTACAACGCCGCTACTGGCTACGCCAGCACCGTCGGCGGCGGATACTACAACGCCGCTACTGGCTACGACAGCACCGTCGGCGGCGGATACTACAACGCCGCGACCGGCTACGCCAGCACCGTCGGCGGCGGATACTTCAACGACGCGGATGGCTTTCACAGCACGGTCGGCGGCGGCTACGGCAACAATCCGACCGGCGACAACAGCACTGTCGGCGGCGGGTACGTTAATACCGCAAGCGGTACCGAGAGCACCGTCCCCGGCGGCAGCTACAACCAGGCCGGCGGCCAATTCAGCTTCGCCGCCGGGCGCCGGGCCAAGGTCCGCGACCCCAACCAAGTCGGTGGCGGCGACACGAACGGCGACGAAGGCGCCTTCATCTGGGCCGACTCGACGGACGCCGACTTCACGTCCACCGGCCCGAACCAGTTCCTGATTCGTGCCAGCGGCGGCATGGGAATTAACACGAATAGCCCGAGCAATGACCTCACCGTGGACGGCGACGCCGACTTCACCGGCAACGTCGGCGTCGGCACGGACAGCCCGGCGTACAAGCTGGACGTAAACGGCGTGCTCCGTGCCGGCAGCACGGGTAGTACGGCTGCCAATCTGATCATCGACGACACGAACGGCGGCAACGACCGACCTGGCCTTCAGTTCACCAACAACAGCCAGCACTACGTCGCCGGGGATGACGGGTCCGCCGAAGCGTTCGGCTTTTACTCCGTGTTCGGCAACACGCGCAACTATGCGGCGTCGCTTACCGTACACGGGCCCGCCACGGGCTCGTGGGGCAAGTACATCGGGATGACTCATGACGGCACCGACGGCAAAGTCTATACCGACGCCGGCGACATCCTCCTCAACCCGGCCACGGGCAACGTGGGCATCGGCGTGAGCGACCCCAGCGAGAAGCTCGACACCAGCGGCACTGCCCGCCTGCGCGGCATCGGCACGAGCACCGGCACCACGGTCGTCGCCGACGCCAACGGCAAACTCTGGAAGCAGAGCTCCAGCCAGCGCTACAAGCACAACGTCGCCGATCTGCCGACCGCCGGCGACGCCGTGCTCGACCTGCGGCCGGTGAGCTTCGACTGGAACTCCACCGGCGCGCCGGATATCGGCCTGATCGCCGAAGAGGTCGAGCAGGTGCTGCCCGACCTCGTCATTCGCGATGCCGACGGCCAGCCCGACGGCGTCCGCTACGACAAGGTCGCGCTGTACCTGCTGGACGTGCTCAGGGAACAGCGTTCATGGATCGCGACCCAGGCGGCCCAGCTCGCCGGGCAGCAGGAGAGAATCGCGGCACAGGCCGAAGAAGTGTCGAATCTGAAGGCCCGACTCGCTAAGATTGAGGCGCTGCTCGCCGAGCACGAGGCGCAGCCAACCGGAGGTGTGCGATGAACCGACCGAACGGGACAACTCTGCTCGTCACAGCCCTGGCATTCAGCCTCGGCGCATCCAGCCAGGCGACGGCGGATTTCACCATCGACTGGTGGACCGTCGACGGCGGCGGGGGCATGTGGGCGACCGATCCGGCCATGACCTTCGAGCTGTCCGGCACGATCGGACAGCCCGACGCCGGAACGGTGATGGTCGGCGGGCCGTTCGAACTCGTCGGCGGCTTCTGGGCGCTGGGCGCGCCGTGCACGCTGCTGGGCGACCTCAACGGCGACGGCGTCATCGACCTGCTGGACTTATCGCAGCTCCTGGCGCACTTCGGCACGCTCAGCGGCGCGACGTACGAAGACGGCGACCTCAATGGCGACGGTGCGGTCGACCTGCTCGACCTGAGCGAACTGCTGATCGGCTTCGGAAGCAGTTGCTGAGCGAACGCGGCGCGAGCGCGGATTCCCGCGCCGGCTGAATGCTCGCAGCGACTGTCCCGGCCGCTGATGTGAAGTCCCCGGTCCGGGCGCCGTGCTCAAGAGCTTATGGGCGCGGCGCCCGTGCCTTTTGCGCCGTCGCCGCGTCGCCGCTATACTCCGCCCTCATGTTCGACGCATTGACCCGCAAGTTTGGCGACGTGTTCCGCAATCTGCGCGGCCGCGGCAAGATCTCCGAGGCCAACGTGCGCGAGTCCCTGCGCGAGGTGCAGACCGCGCTGCTGGAGGCGGATGTTCACGTCGAGGTGGCCCGCAAGTTCTGCGACGACTGCCTTCAGAAGGCGATTGGCCAGCAGGTCATCGAGACGCTGCGGCCCGAACAGGTGATGGTCAAGGTCGTGCACGACGAGCTCGTCGCGCTGATGGGGCCGATCGAGACGCGCATCCCGTTCGTCTCCGATCCGCCCACGATCATCCTGATGGCTGGCTTGCAGGGCTCGGGCAAGACCACTACCTGTGCCAAGCTGGCACGCTACTGCATGATGCGCGGCAAGAAGCCCATGCTCGTGGCGGCCGACCTGAAGCGCCCCGCGGCCATCGACCAGCTCGAAGTGCTGGGCAAGCAACTCGAGATTCCCGTCCACGCCGAGCGCGACCACCAGAATCCGATCAAGGTCTGCCGCAACGCGGTCCGCCAGGCGCGTGGGCTGGACCGCGACGTGGTCATCCTCGACACCGCTGGCCGGCTGGCCATCGACGAAGAGCTGATGAAGGAGATTGCCGGCGTTGCCGAGGCCACCCAGCCGCACCAGATCTACCTCGTGCTCGACGCCATGACCGGCCAGGACGCCGTCAACACCGCCAAATCCTTCAACCAGCGGCTGGAGCTGGACGGCGTGATCCTGACCAAGTTCGATTCGGACACGCGCGGCGGCGCGGCCCTGAGCGTCAAGACGGTCACCGGCAAGCCGATCAAGTTCATCGGCGTGGGCGAGAAGATCGACGCGCTGGAGGAGTTCCACCCCGACCGCATCGCCGGCCGCATCCTCGGCATGGGCGATGTCGTTTCGCTGGTCGAGAAGGCCCAGGAGACCTTCGACGCCGAGCAGAGCGCCAAGGCCACGCAGAAGATGCTGAAGGGCACCTTCGGCTTCGATGATTTCCTGGCGCAGCTCGACAGCTTCCGCAAGATGGGCCCGATGAAGCACATTCTCAAGATGATCCCCGGGATGAGCGAAGCCCTGGGCAATCTGGAGATTCCCGAGGACGACCTCAATCGCTTCCGCGGCATTATTCACTCGATGACGCCGCGGGAACGCCGCGATCCCGACCTGATCGAGGCCTCGCGCCGCCGGCGGATTGCGCGCGGCGCCGGGGTCGATCCGCAGGACGTCAGCGCGCTGGTCAAGCAGTTCACGCAGATGCGCGGGCTGATGAAGCAGATGGCCGGGCTGGGTCTGGGCGGGCGGATGAAGATGGCCCAGTCGCTGGGTGAACTGGGCGCGCTACAGACCGGGCAGGTTCCCAGGCTGGCCCGCGGCGCCGCCCCGGCGCGCTTCGACCCGCGGCAGCGAGACCGCAAGAAGAAACGCCGGAGGAGGTGAGCGGGCAACCACGATGTGGCACAGGCGCCCTCGGCTGTGATTGATCTGGAGCACAGCCGCCCTCGGCTGTGATTGATCTGGAGCACAGCCGCCCTCGGCTGTGATTGATCTGGAGCACAGCCGCCCTCGGCTGTGATTGATCTG